>JASHTH010000312.1 GCA_030040655.1 Acidobacteriaceae bacterium
AGCTCTTAGGCCGCAGTTGTTGACTTCTCGGCTTTGTAACAGGGCACGACTTTAGTCGTGCCGATACAGGTGACCATCCGGCCGGCCTTAGCCGCTGCAGAATGCCTGTCTTCAAGGGTTGAAGTTGATCCCCCTCGCTGAAGCTGAAAGCTGGTAGCAGATAGCTGAAAGCTCAGGCAGGAATTCGATATGAATGAAAACTCACAGACCGTGCCAACCGCGGAGTCGACCGCTGCGCCCGACTTCTCCCATTGGTCCTGCCCCCTGCCTCTCGCCGATTATCCCACCATCGTGATGGGCCACGGAGGAGGCGGCAAGCTGAGCAGCGAGCTGGTGGAACACTTGTTTCTGCCGGCATTCCGCAATCCCGCTCTCGAAAACCTCGGCGACGGCGCCCTGCTCGATCTTGCCAGTGGCCGAATTGCCATGAGCAGCGATTCCTTTGTCGTGCAGCCGCTGTTTTTTCCCGGCGGATCCATCGGCGCTTTGGCCGTGAACGGAACCGTCAACGATCTCGCCGTATCCGGCGCCGAGCCGAAGTATTTGAGCGCGAGCTTCATTCTCGAAGAAGGATTTCCGTTGGCGCGGCTTGCCGCGATCGTCGAAGAGATGGCGCGTGCTGCGCGTGAAGCCGGCGTGCAGATCGTCACCGGCGACACGAAAGTCGTCGAGCGCGGCCACGGCGACGGCTGTTACATCAATACGACAGGGATCGGCGTGTTGCGCGAGGGCATCGCGGTTGGGCCGCAACGCGCGCAGCCGGGCGACGCCATCCTCGTCTCGGGAACGATCGGCGATCACGGCATGGCAATTATGAGCGTGCGCGAAGGTCTCGAATTCGAGAGCCCCATCCGCTCCGACTGCGCTGCATTGAACGGCATGATCGCCGAAGTGCTCGCCGCCGCCGGCACGGCCGTGCACGCCATGCGTGATCCTACGCGCGGCGGCCTGGCTTCGACATTGAATGAAATTGCGCAGGCTTCCGGCGTCGGCATCGCCATCGACGAGACGAAGATTCCGGTGCGGCTTGAAGTGCAGTCGGCCTGCGAACTGCTGGGCCTCGATCCGGTCTATGTAGCCAATGAAGGCAAGGCCGTGTTTTTTGTCGCACCCGAGACAGCCGATCGGGTGCTGGCCGCGCTGCGCGCGCATCCGCTGGGGCGCGACGCGGCGCCGATCGGCCGCGTGACGGCCGAGCACAAGGGAATGCTGGTGGCGCGCACCGCCATGGGCGCCAATCGCGTCATCCCCATGCAGATTGGCGAGCAGTTGCCCAGGATCTGCTAAAAACAGGCAATAGGGAACGGGGATTAGGTGTGGTGCATCAACAGGTTGTTCCTATCGAACGCCGGCGCAGGTTCGATTTGACGCGAGCGCCTAGACTTGTCCTGTGACGCTGCGGACTGCCCTTCATCGGCTGTACTTCGCGCCGAAGTCAATCCTTCTTCGCGCCATGCAGAAGTACCCGCGGTTGCAAGGTCCGATAGAAACATACAAACGATGGACGAGGAACTTCCTGCTGCCCTCCGGCGATGAGTGGGTGCGGGTGCGAGCTGGCCTGAGTGCTGGCTTGAACGTGCACCTGCACTTTCCCGAGGAAGCCGGCGTATGGCTCGGCGAGCACGAGCCGGAGGTGCAGCGGGCGATCGAGGCCGTCGTCCAGCCCGGCTGGGTGGTCTTCGATGTCGGCGCGGCGATCGGAACGTTCGCTCTCGGCATTGCGCGGCTGGTGGGGCCTACCGGCCGCGTGGCGGCCTTCGAGGCAGATCCCGCACAAGCCGAGCGTCTGCGCGAACATATCGCGCGCAACAAGCTGGATTCGATTACTCAGGTCGTCGAGGCGGCCGTCTGGTCCCCAACTTCCGGCGAGACCATTCCATTTCGGCGCGGGAGCCGCATGCGGACGCAGGGCGGAGTGGAGTCCGCCGGCATTCGGCCAATCCTCGGGGATGGAGAGCTGATTCGAGTTCCGGCGACATCGCTCGATGCCTACGTTGCTTCGTCAGGCACCGCGCCGCAATTGATCAAGATCGATGTCGAGGGCGCGGAGTACGAAGTCTTGCACGGCGCAGAGAAGCTCTTCGCGGCGCATCGGCCGCTGGTGATTGCCGAGATCCACACAACGCAGGCACGCGATCGCATCCGGACGTGGATGGCGGAACATCGATATGCGATTCAGGAAACGGTGCTCTTCGACCCGGTTCCGATCCGGTTGTTGGCTTGGCCGAAAGAACGGGGAGCAACCTGGACGCATGCGGTGCTTCCCGGGGAGTAGGAAGCAGTCGGCAGGTCAGCGAGCCATGTTGCCGCGGCACCCGAGCGATGAATTCATCGGACCCGAAAACTCACCTCCCCGCCCCCTTTTCGATGAGGCGCGTGGTCGAAAACCCCTCGACGAGCGGAACGATCCTCACTTGCCCGCCCCAGGAGAGCACTTCGCGCGCGCCGACGACCGTGTCGACGCCGTAGTCGCCGCCTTTGACGATCACGTCGGGCCGCGCGGCGACAATCAGCTCCAGGGGCGTCGGCTCCTCGAAAACGACGACGGCGTCGACCGCGGCGAGCGCGGCCAGCACGCGCGAGCGCTCGTTCTGGCGCACAATGGGGCGGGACGGGCCTTTGAGGCCGCTCACTGAAGCGTCGCTGTTGATGGCGACGATCAGACGATCGCCGAAGCGGCGCGCCTGCTCGAGCAGCGTGATGTGGCCGATGTGCAGCAGGTCGAAGCAGCCGTTGGTGAAGACAACACGCTCGCCGTTGGCTCGCCAAAGAGCGGCGCGGGCAAGCAGTTCTTCGCGCGAAACGACTTTATCCTGGGCATGGAGCGCGATCTGGGGTGCGAGCGCGGCGAGCAGCTCGTGCTTCTCCACCGGAACCGTGCCCACCTTGCCCACCACGATGCCGGCCGCGACATTGGCCAGCTCGACGGCAGTCTCCGGTTTGAATTGCGAAGCCAGGCACAGGGCGAGCACGGCGATCACGGTGTCTCCCGCTCCGGAGACGTCGAAGACCTGGCGCGCGACCGCGGGAACGATTAAGCGGCTGCCGCGTCGCACCAGCGCAATTCCCTTTTCGCTCAGCGTGGCGGCAAGAAAGTCCAGATCGAAAGCCGAAACCATGGTTTCGGCCAACGTGAGCACGGCTGGCAGATCGTTGACATCGAAGGCGGTGGCATCGAGATTGTGCGCCACTCGCATCGCCGCGGCAGTGAGCTCCCCCAGGTTGGGGCAAATCGTGGTGGCGCCGCGATAACGCGAGAAATCGGCGCTTTTGGGATCGACGAGCACAGGAATGTCCCGCTCGCGCGCTGCCTGAATCACCGCCTGGCAGAGTTGGGGCGTCAGCACGCCCTTGGCATAGTCGGAAAGCACGACCGCGTGACAGACGGCGATCCGCTCCAGGACGGCGGCGAGCAGGCGTTCGTAGTCGCGCTGCGGCCGCGGTCCCAAGCGTTCCGTGTCGAGACGAAGCATCTGCTGCCGCCCGCCCAGGATGCGCATCTTGGCGATGGTAGGGAAGCCTTCGCTCGATATGAGCATCGACTCGATCCCGTTGCTGCGCAGGCTCGCTTCCAGCAGGCTTCGATTCTCGTCGTCGCCGGTGAACCCCGCGACGCAGCTTTGCGCGCCCAGCCGGACGAGGTTCATCGCCACGTTGGCCGCGCCGCCGGGCTGTTCGCTCTGGTGCTCGAAGTGCACGACCGGCACCGGCGCTTCCGGCGAAATGCGCGCCACCTCGCCCCAGATGTACTTGTCCAGCATCACATCGCCCACAACGAGCAGGCGGCGTGACTCCCAGTTGCGCTCGATCTCCTGAATGACTTCGTGGAGTTGCTCGATCACCGCGGCTCCTTGGTGTGGGCGGCGCCGGCTTGCGGCACCGGCGTGGAGTGCGACGCCAGCCAGTCGAGCTCGATCCAGTCGCAGATCATGTGGCCGGCGAGGATGTGCGCCTCCTGGATGCGCGCCGTGTCCCGCGAGTCGACGGCGAAGAGATGATCGGCCAGCGCGGCCATGTTGCCGCCGCCCGAGCCGGTAAAGGCGACCGTGATGATGTTCATCCTGCGCGACGCTTCGAGCGCGGCGATCACGTTGCGGCTGTTGCCGCTGGTCGACAAGCCGACAAGTACATCGCCGCGCGCGCCCAACGCCTCCACTTGGCGGGCAAAGACGGTCTCGAAGCCAAAATCGTTGGCCACGGCGGTGAGGATTGACGTGTCTGTCGTCAGTGCAATCGAGGGCAACCCACGGCGCTCGCGGCGAAAACGGCCCACGATTTCCGCGGCCATATGCTGGGAATCGGCCGCGCTGCCGCCGTTGCCGCACCACAGAATCTTGCCGCCTTGGCGAAGCGCCGCCGCCATCGCTCGCGCAATTGCTTCCAAAGCCGGCTGGTGGCTTTCGAGCTGGCGCACCACGTCGAGGTGATCGGCGATCGCCTTCGCAAAAACTTCGGCGGCGTTGGGGCCGCTAGCCATCCATTCCTCGCTTCCCGCACCCGCGTTTCTCGCCAACATGCCGCTCCATTCGCAGTCATGGCCAGAGTGGAGGGTACGGGCTTCAGCCCGTACGATCTCTAGCCCAAAAATGAGAATGGGCTTTTGGCAGTGTCTGATGAATGCCAGATCGCGAGCCTGGTAACAGGGCACGACTTCAGTCGTGCTGCAAGTACCATGAATTCGACGTGGGCTTTAGCCCCTGAGGACTGCTTCCCCGGACCGATTCGCGGTTTCTCCGATTCGTCAGACATTGCCTAGCCCCTGAGGAGATCGATCCACGGCCGCTTCACTGAGCCGATTCGCGCTGTTGCTATCATAGCGGGGTGTCCGACGCGACCCAAGTAGCGCGCATGCGCAAGTTGCATACCGTCTTCCTCGATCGTGACGGAGTGCTGAACGAGAAGATGCCCGAAGGCGAGTATGTTCGCTCGGTGCGCGATCTTCGCGTGCTGCCCGGCGTGGCCGAAGCAGTCGCCCGGCTGAACCGCGCAGGATTCAGGACGATCGTGGTCAGCAATCAGCGCGGCATCGCCTTGGGACTCTATACCGCTGCCGATGTCGATGCGATCCATGCCGAATTGCAGGGGATTCTTGCCGCCCAGGGTGGGCACATCGACGCGTTTTTTTATTGCCCGCACGACGAAGACGTATGCA
Organism: Acidobacteriaceae bacterium; assembly: GCA_030040655.1. Lineage (GTDB taxonomy): Bacteria > Acidobacteriota > Terriglobia > Terriglobales > Acidobacteriaceae > Telmatobacter. Next base: position 5,153 of record JASHTH010000312.1, read on the forward strand.
ACTGCCGCAAGCCGCTGGGCGGGCTCTTCGATCAGGCAGTCGCCCGGTTCCCTGACATCGATACCGCAAGCAGCGTGATGATTGGCGATTCGCTCTCCGACGTCGAATTCGGCCGCCGCCTGGGGATGCGCACGGTGTTCCTTGAAGGCGACACTGAGCGCCGTAGACCCGGCGGCGAACAAGCGAGCGAATCGGCCGATCTGCAATTCCAATCGCTGCCGGAAGCGGTAGACGCGCTTCTCGACGAAGAATGACTCGCGCGGCGAACGGATCGTCAGCCCTGCCGGCGAGCAAAAGTTGACTGCAGCCGTCAGCCGTCCGCTGCCGCGGAAGAGAAGGTCTCGGAGATTCCGTCTTCCAGCCGCGTCATCTCTAGATCGCAGCCCAGCTCGCGCAGGCCGCGCAGGTCGGCCTCGGTAAAGTGCTGGTATCGGCCTTCGAGGTCGGCGGGAAAGGGAATGTATTCGATGGCCGCTTCGCCGTGCACGCGCATCAGGGCCCGCGCCACGTCATGAAAGGTGCGCGCAGTGCCGGATCCGGCGTTTACTATGCCTTGAAACGTCGCTGGCGCGGCGCCATGCTTAGGAGCATAAGGACCAAGTTGGGCAAAGAACATGTTCATCCGCGCCAAATCGCGCACATAGACAAAGTCGCGGCGCTGCTCGCCGTCCGCGTAGCCGCCGGTGCCCGCAAAGAGGCGCACTTTGCCGGTCTGCTGAATCTGCCGCGAAAAATGATGGATCACCGACGCCATGCGGCCCTTGTGCTGCTCGCGCGGCCCATACACGTTGAAATAGCGCAAGCCGACGACGGTCATCGGCACGGCGTTTTGAGCGAAAAGGTGGCGCAGATGGTTGTCGAAGGCCAGCTTGGAGAAGCCGTAGACATTCAGCGGGCGCTCGTTTTCCGCAGTGGGCGTGAAACGTCCCGGGCCGGAGAGACCGTAGACGGCGGCGGTTGACGCGTAAACCAGCGGCACTCCCTGGCGAATGGCGAAGGCCAGCAGTTCTTTAGTGTATTGAAAGTTGTTGTCCATCATGTAGGCGCCGTCGTCTTCCAGCGTGTTGGTGCAAGCGCCCTGGTGCAGGATGGCGTCGATGCGGCTCGCGCCCAGCGCATTCTCGTTGATGGCGCGGCGAAACTCGCGCTTGTCCAAGTAGTCGGTGAATTGCGCGCCGGCCAGGTTCTTGTGCTTGGCGGCGTTGGCCAGATGGTCGACGAGGAGCATGTCGTCGATGCCGTGGGCGTTCAGCTCATGAACCAGGTTGCTGCCGATAAACCCCGCGCCTCCGGTCACGATCAGCATCGGCAGCGCGTCTCCTTTCGCTCGCGAGGCTGTGTGGTTCACACCGCGCGCCGGCGCCGTTCGCCGCGATGTTTCCATCATAGCGGGAGCCTGCGACACGAGAGACTCAACGATCGCGCCACGAACTTTGCGCCGTCTGCGACGCAGTCGATCCCTCTTTCGGCTCAGGGAAGACTTCAACTCCGAGGATCTCGTCGTACAGAGCGCAGTACTGCCGCGCGATAGCCGCTTCATTGTAGCGCTCCACGTTGCGAAAGCCCGCGGCGCGCAATTCGTCGCGGCGCTCGAGGCCCGTGCAGATGGCTGCGGCAGCCGCCGCTATATCGGAAGGGTCGATCAGAATCGCGGCTTCCCCCGCGACTTCGGACATTGGCGGGCGGCCCGTCGTAATCACCGGGCAGCCGCAGGCCTGCGCCTCGAGGATCGGCCACCCAAACCCCTCCTCGAGCGAGGGGTAGAGCA
>JASHTH010000313.1 GCA_030040655.1 Acidobacteriaceae bacterium
CGCAATGAGATGCTGGAGCGCCTCACCCCGCAGCAGCGCATTCAGACCGCGCAGGCTGTGCAGCGCTGGAAGACGTTGCCGGCGGACCGGCAGGCCGTGATGCGGCAGGCCTTTCACGACCTGAGCTCGGTGCCTCTGGACCAGCGGCAGACGGTGCTCAACTCGGCCCGCTACCAGTCGACCTTCACGCCCGAAGAACGGAACATCCTCACCGACGTGCTGCGCGCCCAGCCGTATTCGCCGCCGCGGCCGTAGGCGGCGCGGACTCAATTAGAAGACGCGATGCTCATCCCACCCTTTTCCGCCCGCTGTCGCGAGCAGAAAGGATGGGGCACCCACCGACTGAGTTTGAGTGAGCTACTTTGCCAGATTGAGCGGCGCTTTCAATCGAATATCCCGCGAGGACGCGCCGACTTGGATCTCGAATTGTCCGGGGTCGGTGGTCCACGCCTTCGCCGTTGGATCCCAGTAAGAGAATGCGGAACGGTCGAGCGTGAATTGCACGGCCTTCGATTCGCCGGGCTTCAGTTCCACGCGCTGGAACCCTTTCAGTTCGTGCACGGGCCGATCGATATTCGCGTGGCCGTCGTGAACGTAGAGCTCGACGACCTCGGCCCCGGCGCGGCTGCCGGTGTTGCGGACCTTCAGGTTCACAATCGCGCCGGGGACGCCGGCGGCGCCCCCACGAGTCACGAAGCGGGTCACTTTCAGGCCGCTGTATTCAAAGCTTGTGTAGCTGAGGCCGAAGCCGAAAGGAAACTGCGGCTCGACGTCTTTGCTGTCGTAATAGCGGTAGCCGACGTAGATGCCCTCGGCGTAATCGACCTGGAGATTCTCGCCGGGATAGTGGCCGTAGGCGGGTGAATCCTCAAACCTCTTCGGGAAAGACACGGGCAGCTTGCCGGAGGGATCGGCGTCGCCGAAGAGAATGGCAGCTAGCGCGTGGCCGCCCTCCTCGCCTCCGTACCACATATCGAGCAGCGCGGGCGCGTGACCGATCCAGCGCGTCATCGTCACCGGATCGCCGGTATTGAGCACGACTACCGTGTGCGGGTTGGCATTCTCGACGGCCTCGATCAGGTCGTCCTGGCCTGCGGGCAGGTCCATGGTTTTCACGTCGAAGCCTTCGGACTCCAGCCGGTTGTAGCGTCCCACAATGACGATCGCGACATCGGCTTTCGCAGCCAGATCCGATGCTTCCTTGATCGAAGACGCGCGGGCTTCGGGCGTATCGCTCGCGGGATTCTCGCCCTCCATGCCCACACCCAGCGCGTAACTCACCTGCACCGAGCTGCCTGCGCGCTCGCGAATGCCGTCGAGCGGCGCCACGGCAACCTTGGGCCGCACCAGTGAGCTGCCGCCTCCGCCGGTGCGCGCCACGGCAGCGTTGGGACCGATCACGGCGATGGAATGTAACTTGGACGGATCCAGCGGCAACAGATTGCCTTCGTTCTTCAGCAGCACGATGCCCTCGGCCGCGCCCTGGCGCGCGATGGCCTGTTGCGCCGGAGTGTCGACTGCGCCTTCTCCCAGCTCAACATGAGGATGATCGAAGATGCCGCTCAAGAAGATCACGCGCAGGATGCGGCTGACATTGTCGTCGAGCGTGGCCTCGCTGATATGGCCGGCATTCACCTCGGCAAGGGCTTTGTCCGCCGCGAGCCAGCCCCAGCCGTTGCCCGACTGCTGGCTGCGCGGGCTGCCGGCCGCGGTCCGCATGGGCGCGCCGCCGGGCATCTCGAGGTCCATGCCTGCGTTCACGGTCGGCGCAGTGGAGTACGTGCTGCCCCAGTCGGAAACGACAAAGCCCTTGAACCCGAACTCCTTCTTGAGAACGTCGCGCAGCAGCCACTCGTCTTCGCCGCAGTGCACGCCATTGAGCTTGTTGTAGGCCGACATCACCGTCCACGCGCCGCCCTCCTGCACGGCGGCCTTGAAGGCGGGGAAGTAAATCTCGTGCAGCGCGCGCTCGTCGACGATGGCGTCGATGCGGTGCCGCTCGAACTCCTCGTTGTTGGCGGCGAAGTGCTTGACGGAGGGAATCACGCCCTCGCTCTGCACGCCGCGCACGTAAGCCACGGCCAGCCGGCCGGAGAGATAGGGGTCTTCGCCGTAGCCCTCGAAGTTGCGGCCCCACAGCGGCTGGCGATTGATGTTGACTGTAGGCCCAAGAATCATGTCGCGGCCCAGCGCCTTCACTTCCTGTCCGATCGCCTGGCCTTCTTTCTCCACCAGGGCGGTATCCCATGTTGCGGCCATGTCGATGCCGGAAGGGAACGAGGTGCTCTCGATCTTCACGGCGTTCGCGCCGCTGGTGATCGCCGAACTACCCAGCCAGGAGCGCACGCCCATCGGTCCGTCGGCCATCTTGATCGCAGGAATGCCGAGGCGCGGGATCGGCGCCGATTCCATCCATCCGGAGCCGGAGAGCATGATGGCCTTTTCTTCCAGCGTCATCCGGTGGAGCAGGTCGGCGACTCGCTTCTCCACCGGGAGCGTCGGATTTCTGTAGGGCGCGTCAGCCGGCGGCGTTTCCTGCGCCGAGAATCTGCGGGCAGGGAAAGCGGTGACGAGCAGGAGAAGAGCGGCGAATGAACCGAAGGCACGAAGGCCGGCAAAGCGCATTGAATCAACTCCATGGAGCGCGTAAAGTCGAGCCGGAAAAAACTGAATCGGCTCCGGACGGGCCCTGAATGGCACGCGGCCCATGGTAGACGATTGTGCCGCGGCGCTACAACCAAAGCTGAATGGCTGCGCACTCTCTCAAGTGTTACCTTCGTCAGTCGATAGACGAAGCAGACGCGAATCGCCTGCTCCTCGCAAGCAACGCCGCAAAGAATCCAAGAAGTCTTGCAGTTT
>JASHTH010000314.1 GCA_030040655.1 Acidobacteriaceae bacterium
GCCTCCTGCGTTGCAAGCGCAAGGTGGGACGGTTCCGCAGGCGAATGTCGAAGTGAAAGTGTTCGCGCCATCGGCGACGCCGGATTTGAACGGTCAAATAAGCCTGCCGAAATCCGGGTCATCGACGATCGTGCGGGCGACCCGCTTCCAGAGGGCGCCGCAGGCGGTTCACGGTGAAATGCCCGCCGCGAAGGTGCAAGCCGGTGGGAGTGGCGCGGCTGCGCCCTCCTCGGCGGCTGAAACCGTGGAGGTAAATGCCGATTCGGTACAACCGCAGGCGCAGCCCATGACGCCCGCGCAAGTTGGGACGATCACGCCGCAGGCCGCGGCTGGAGCCAATTCGCTGAAGGAATCGGGGCTCATCCTTCTGCCCAGCGGATTGCCGATGGTTTCCTCCGCCGAGGCGGGACACACGCAGCTTGCTATCGATGCCGTCGGTACGCTGTTTTTGAGCCGTGATCTGGGGAAAAACTGGGAGCCGATCGAGCGGCAATGGACCGGGCAATTGACGAAAGTTCGCATTGCGCAGATGCTGAAGGCCAGAAATGCGCTGCCCTCCGCGCGTATGGGTAACCAGCCAGCGCAGGCGCCCGCCTCAGTGTCGCTTCCCGCCGCGCTCTTCGAGATTGTGAATGACAAGAATGCCATCTGGACGAGCGCGGATGGGAAGACGTGGACGGCGAGGTAGACGGTGTTTTGCGGAATGGCCGTTGTATGGGTAATGGCTCCTGCGAATGGATCGTCTTTGCGCCGTCTCTACGGGACTGTGTGCTTTGTGAAATGCTCGATCCCCACGCTGAAGCGCGGGGCTACGGCAAAACCAGAGAAGGTGTGTCCTCTTGAGTGTTCTCCAAGGTCGCCGCTCCTTGACGTCCCACCCCAACGACAAGGACCTGTCGTTGGGGCCCCGGGGGTCGCGTCGACTTGGATGTCGTGGCTTCGGGTTACAGCATCTCTGGTTTTGCTTCAGCAAACAACGCGCATCCGGCGCTTCGGAAATTTCACCGCGATTGCAGGAACGGATTGCTCCGGCGCTCTTCGCCGATGGTGGTTGGCGGGCCGTGGCCGGGAAGAACCCTGGTTTCGTCGGGGAGCGCGAGCAGACGAGCGCGAATCGAGTCGATAATCTGATCGAAGTTGCCGCCGGGCAGGTCGGTACGGCCGATGCTGCCGGCGAACAAGGTGTCGCCGGCGACCACCATTTTCATCGGAGCGAAATGCAGGCACACCGAGCCCTGCGTATGGCCGGGCGTGTGCAGCACTTCGGCGGGATAGCGTTCGAGACCGACGCGCATTCCCTCCACAAGCGACTCGTCGGGCGGCCCGGTTTCCGGGGTCGGCAACCCCAGCCAAGCGGCTTGCATGGCCATCATCTTCATCAGCGGCAGGTCGTTTTCGTTCAGCAGAATGGGCGCGCCGGTGAGTTGCTTGAGTTTGAGCGCGCCTCCTACGTGGTCGATGTGCGCGTGCGTGACCAGAATCTGCTTGAGCTTGAGATGCAGCTCAGTGAGCCGCCGATGAATGCGCGCGACCTCGTCGCCGGGATCGATGACGATGGCCTCGCCGGCCTCTTCGTCCCCCAGCAGCGTGCAGTTGCATTGCAAGGGGCCGACGGCGAAGGTCTCGAAGATCATCTTTCTATTTTAGGCGGTGCCCGCTCGGCTGTCTCTCGCGCGTCGCGAGCCAATCTCCCCTAGGGGAATCCCTGAACAAGCTGTCGCTTTGAATGGGCATGGCTCCGGTTGCCGTCTTCGCCTCTCGTCCCCTTACAATCGAAGTGTTATGATCCGCTTCTCGACGGCAGGCGAGTCCCATGGCGAAGCCCTGATCGCACTGATCTCCGGCCTTCCCGCCGGGGTTCCGGTCGATCTGGATTTTGTGAATCGCGAGCTATGGCGGCGGCAGCAGGGTTATGGACGCGGCGGGCGAATGAAGATCGAGACCGACAAGGCGCACGTGCTCTCCGGCGTGCGCCACGGCCAAACCATCGGCTCGCCGGTCGCTATTCGCATTGAGAACCGCGACTGGAAGAACTGGGAAGAGAAACTGCCGGTCGAGTCTGGCGACCCGGCCAGGCATCAGCCGGTGACTTCGCCGCGGCCCGGCCACGCCGACCTTGCCGGCGCGCTCAAGTACAACTTTCCCGAGGCCCGCTACGTACTCGAACGGGCCTCGGCGCGAGAGTCCGCCGCGCGCGTGGCGGCCGGTGCGTTCGCAAAACTACTGCTGAAAACGCTGGGCATCGAAGTAAGCAGTCACGTCATCCGCGTGGGGCGAGTCGGGCTGGAGCGAACGGCCGCCTGGAACCAAATCGCCGCTGCTTGCGGCCGCGAGGAAGTCGTCCTGGGCTGCGTCGACGCCGAGATCGAAGCGCGCATGAAAGAAGAGGTTGAAGAAGCAGCTCGCACCGGCGACACGGTGGGCGGCATCTTTGAAGTCGTCGCTCACGGCGTGCCTGCCGGCCTGGGCACCTACGCCAACTGGGATGAGCGGCTCGACGGGCTGCTGGCCTGGGCGGTCATGAGCCTGCAGGCCGTGAAGGCCGTCGAGATCGGCCGCGGCGTGACGGCTGCCGAGGTGTTCGGGTCGCAGGTACACGATGCGATCCACTACGCTGGCTCCGATACCGGCCGGCCAACGCGCTTCACACGCGAGCACAACAACGCCGGTGGAATCGAGGGCGGCGTCTCGAACGGCGAAGAGATCGTGGTGCGCGGCTATTTGAAGCCGATCTCCACTCTGCGCAGGCCGCTCGAATCGGTCCGTTTCGACACGCGCGAAGCCACAGCGGCGAGCTACGAGCGCAGCGATATCTGCGTGGTGCCGGCTGCCGCCGTGGCCGGCGAGGCCATGGTGGCTCTTGTGCTGGCGCGACTGGCGCAAGAGAAATTCGGCGGCGACTCGCTGTGCGAAATGAAGCGGAATTTCCTTGGATACATCGAACAGCTACGGCAATTTTAATTACGGATTCGTTTCGGGGTAAACTGTCGTAGGAGCTGCATGATGGTCGAGTTGGATTTCAATCCGCAGGTCGGCGAATTGGTTGAGGTTGCCCCACACGAGGGAAGATTCGAAGGCTTATTTGAAATCACCGGCAGACATGCTGGCGCATCGGGTTTGCTGCTTGATCTCAAGCGGTGCAAGGATGGAAGAATCATAAAAGATGTGGCCACGATCTTTGTTGACTACCCACAAGAAGAAAGAGTCCGGCGAGCGATCCACAAGATGCTCTCTGAACCTATTGGCTGGCCGGAGGATTTTCAAAAGGGTCGATTCGATATGAAAGCCGCACCTATGTACGATGGGACTCCAAGGACAATGGTCTACTTCTATCTCAATCCGGGAGTCACGCCGTCGCTTGAAAAGGCTCACGTTTGGAATGAATTTTTCTCCGAACTCCAAAGAAAGCTTGAGCCGATCACGGACTCCAAGTGGGACTGGATTCAATTCTCGGCTAAGGAAGAGCGGGACACGCAAAGTGCTGCAAGCCAGTGACATGCTCGATCATGCGGCGAGACTTGTCACAACGCCGGCCGCGACAGACGCCGATCTTCGCAGGGCGGTTTCGGCCTCTTACTATGCTGCCTTTCATTTGATATGCGCGGCTGTTGCTGCGCAGGCGTGCCCCCCAACCCCCACCGGGTTACGGGGCAGGTTTCAAAGAGGGCTGGAGCACGGCGTCATGAAGAGCTCTATGGAGCCCTTTCGCAACAGTAAAAGTCTCACTCTTCATACCAGCAAGCTTAGCGTTTCCTCTGCATTTTCTTCGGACCTAGCAGAAGTAGCGGAGCTATTCGGCGAATTGCAAGATGCCCGTCAACTCGCAGATTACGATTATGAAGATGCGGGAGGAACTGTGGGACTGTCGTGGGCTTCAGATTACGTGAGCAAAGCTCGACGGCTTTTTGTTGCGTGGGATCGTGCGAAAACAACAGAAGAGGCCAAACTGTTTCTCACATCGCTGATTTTTGGCAACAAGTGGGCGAAGTAGAACTCGAGACGGGGACGACTCAACGCAACCAATGATACTGAAGATTGAAAAATACCCCTCCCCGGTGCTGTCGCAGCCCGGCGAGCCGGTCACCGATTTCAACGACGAGCTGCGCGAGCTGATCGCGAACATGTTCGAGACTACCTTGGCCTCGCAAGGCATCGGCCTGGCCGCGCCCCAGGTCGGAGTCTCAAAGCGGGTGACCGTGATCGATTTGAGCGTGGGCAAAGACCCCGCGCAGAAGCTGGTCCTCATCAATCCAGAGATCATCGAGCGCGAGGGCAAATTGTACGAAGAGGAAGGTTGTCTCAGCTTTCCTGAGATTCGCGAGAAGATTGTGCGCGCGGCCAAGGTGCGGATTCGCGCCCAAGACGAGTACGGCAAGTGGTTCGAGATGGACGGCGAAGAGCTGCTCTCGCGCTGCATGCAGCACGAGGTCGACCATCTCGACGGCATCCTGTTCATCGTTCGCATGAGCGCGCTTAAGCGCGATCTCACCTTGCGCAAGATCCGCAAGGCGCAGCGCGAAGGCAAGTGGTGAGCGCTCATGGCGGGCCTGAAACTCGTCTTCTGCGGCACGCCGGCCTTCGCCGTGCCCACGCTGGAAGCGCTGATCGCCGCCGGTCACGATTTGTCGTTGGTCGTTTCCCAGCCTGACCGTCCGGTTGGTCGCGACCGCCAACTTACAGCGCCCCCCGCGAAGCTGAAGGCGCTCGCGGCCGGCCTCGATGTCACCCAGCCCGATAAGATTCGCCACAACACGGAATTCCGAGCTCAGCTTGAAGCCATCGCGCCCGACGCGATCGTTGTTGTCGCCTATGGCCGCATCATCCCTCCCTGGATGCTCGCGCTGCCGCGCCTGGGTTGCATCAACCTGCACGCATCGCTGCTGCCCAGGTATCGCGGCGCGGCCCCTGTGCAATGGGCTGTCGCCAATGGCGAAAACGAAACCGGCAATACCACCATTCTTCTCAACGAGGGACTCGATACAGGTCCGATCCTGTTGCAGCAGGCGATGCCCATCGCGCCCGAGCAGACGGCCAGCGTACTCTTCGATCTGCTGGCTCGCGCCGGCGCACCGCTGATGGTCGAGACGCTCGCCGGCCTCGCCAGCGGAACCCTTCGGCCCAGGCCGCAAGACGACTCAAAAGCCACTCTGGCGCCACTGCTCGACCGCGAAGACGGGCGGATGGACTTCGCGCTTCATACGGCCGCCGAGCTAAGGAACCGCTGGCGCGGCTTCCAGCCCTGGCCCGGAGCGTTTACTGTGCTCGAAGGGAAGAAGCTGATCGTTCACCGGCTCGACGTGGCAAGCAGGCCGGGCATCGACCTGTCTGCCCACGGCGCCACGGGCCAGATTCTGATCGAAGATCGTCGCTTCTTTGTGGCGTGCGCGCAGAATACCTGGCTAGAATTGGTGGAACTCCAGCTCGAAGGTAAAAAGCGGCTCGGCGCGGCCGAGTTTCTGCGCGGTGTGCAGATCCATACCGGCGCGAAACTGGGGTGAGCCGGCCCACGAGCAGACACACGGGGTGCGAAGTTGAACGATCGGCATCTGATCCTGGGCATTGGCGAGTTGCTTTGGGATCTTCTTCCCCATGGCCCGCGGCTCGGCGGCGCTCCTGCGAATTTCACGGTCATGGCCGGCCGGCTGGGCAATCATGCCGCGGTGCTCAGCCGCGTAGGACGCGACGATCTTGGGCGCGGAGCAATGGAGCAGCTGAATCCCCTTCCCGTCGATGCCGCGCACATCCAGGTCGATGCCGCGCACGAAACGGGCCGAGTCACTGTCGCCTTCGAGGCCGGCCAGCCGAGTTACACCATTCACGAGCCTGCCGCGTGGGATTTCCTCGAGCTCTCCGACGATTGGATTTCGCTGGCCGAACGCGCCGGCGCCATCTGCTTCGGATCGCTGGCGCAGCGCTCCCCGGTTTCGCGACAGACCGTTCAGGAACTCGTGGCGGCAACGCCGGAGACCTGCATCCGCGTCTTCGATGTGAACCTTCGCGCGCCGTATTGCTCCGCCGAAGTCGTGCAGGAGTCGCTGGAACTGGCCACGGTGATGAAATTGAACGACACCGAAGTGCCGCTGGTTCTCGATCTTCTCGATCTTCACGACGGGCTAGACGCGTTCCAGGCGCCGGAACAACTGCGCATGGGTGCACACCTGCTCTTGAACGAGTTCCCTGCCCTGAAGATCGTCGCGATCACCCGTGGCGGCCACGGCAGCTTGCTGGTAATGCGCAATGAGTGGCACGAACATCGCGGTTTTCCGGTCGTTGTCGCCGACACCATTGGCGCGGGCGACGCGTTTACCGCGGCCATGACGCACTACCTGCTGTGCGGCGCCGGTCTGGCCACGTTGAACGAGGCGGGAAACCGCTGGGGCGCTTGGGTCGCGTCGCAGCCGGGCGCGATGCCGGAGCTGACTGAAGAAGTTCGAAGCAAGATCGAAGCCGAGATCACAGGCTGCGCCGCCTAAGTCAATAATCTCCCGCGTCTCGTAGTGCGCCTATGTGTAAGGTGTGGGCTTCAGCCCTGTGGGAATCTGAGCCATTACCTCTCGTGTGCCTTTCGCACCAAGGGGTGGTCGTCGCAGTCGAGGATCTCCATGGGCCCTTCCACCGGCACCTTCGATGACCTGTGAACGCCCAGCATATTGACCGATCGGATGTTCCCATAACAGTTCTCCGGAACTCCGCGAAAGTTTTCCGGATTGAACAGCGGGGGGAGATGCCACCACAGCCGGTAGTCGCGGTCGAGCAGCCACTGAATGAGCGCCGGGGACTTTTCGATACGGTCGTTTTCGACGTACATGAGCGGATGGCATCGCTCGAGAATCCCTTCGCTCCCCTTCAAGACCTCCAGCTCATGGCCTTCGACGTCGATCTTGATCACGCCCACTTCTCCCTCCGCCACAATCGCGTCCAGCCGCACGCATTGCACCACTTCGCGCCGCGACGACGCGGGCAAGGAGCTGTGCATCGAGGCGCCGCCGAAGTTGCCGATGCTGTGGTAGTCGGGGACCTCGAACATCAGCGGTCCGTTCTCGCTGCCGCACGCGTAGGGCAGCGCCCGCACGTTGGTCAGCCCGTTGAGAGCCAGGTTCGCGCAAAGCTGCTGGAAGATGACCGGCTGTGGCTCGAAGGCGAACAACATGCGGTTCTCTTTGGCCAACTGCGCGCCCATGGGGACGGTGTGGATGCCCATGTTGGCTCCGACTTCAACGATAAGGCCCGACCGCCGGATCAGCGTGAGCAGGAATTGCAGCTCGATCTCGCAACACTCGCCGTAAAGCATCAACGCTTGGCCCATGTACACGTCGTTCCGGTTCACCAGCATGGTTCCATGGCGCGTGGCCGTGAGCTCGTAGGGAGCCGCGACTTCGACGTTGGTCATTGCCAATCTGCTCGATGGATCGTGAAAGGGAAGATGAGCGATCGTACCATGCCATCCCGACGAGGCCATTCATGGGCGACCGCATCATCCGGTAAAGTTACATTGTGATTGTCAACCTGGCCCGGCGCGCCCACGACCACAACTGGGAGCTCGATCCCATTACGCGCTCGCTGCTCGACACCGATTTTTACAAGCTGCTCATGCTGCAGTTTATCTGGAAGCATTTTCCCAAGACGCGCACCTCGTTTGTCCTGATGAACCGCACCCCTTCGGTGCGCCTGGCCGACATCGTCGGCTTCCACGCGCTGGAGGAGCAGCTTCGCGCCACGCAAAAACTCCGCTTCCATAAGTCGGAGCTCATCTGGCTCGCCGGCAACACGTTCTACGGGCGGCGCGGCATCTTCGAGCCCGCATTTCTGGAGTGGCTCGAGCGCGACTTCCGTCTCTCCGATTTCGAGCTGGCGGCTGGCGGCGGCCAGTTCTCGCTTCGCTTTCACGGGCTCTGGACCGAGACGACCCTCTGGGAAATCTACGCCCTGTCGATCATCGACGAGCTGAAGACGCGCGCGGCCTTCAAGCGGCTGAGCGAATTCGAGCTCGACATCCTCTATGCCCGCGCCAAAACCCGGCTCTGGGAAAAGATGGAGCGGCTGCGCGGCGTGCCGGGGCTCAATGTGAGCGACTTCGGAACGCGCCGCCGGCACAGCTTCCTCTGGCAGGAATATGTGGTCAAGGCGATGAGCGACGTGTTGGGACCCAGCTTTGCCGGCACGTCGAATTCCTACCTCGCCTATAAGCACGATCTCGAAGCCATCGGTACCAATGCGCATGAGCTGCCCATGGCCCTCGCGGCGCTGTCCAATAGCGACGAGGAATTGAAGACCGCGCAATATCGATTGCTCGAGCTATGGCAGCAGACCTTCCAGGGCGAACTGCTCATCCTGCTCCCCGACACCTTTGGTACGACGCAGTTCTTCCGCAACGCCCCGGAGTGGGTGGCCGACTGGAAGGGGCAGCGCGTCGACAGCAAAGATCCGTTCGTCGCCGGCGACGAATACATCGCGTGGCTCGAAGAGTACGGGCGCGATCCGCGGCAGAAACGACTCATCGCCTCCGACGCCCTCGACGTGGATCGCATCCTCGAGCTTCATGCATACTTTGCCGGAACGCCGCGCAATGGCGCCAAACCCGCGGACTTCCGAACGGCGCGTGATTTTCTGGATGAGCGCCGATGGACTCCCCAACCACGGATTCGGTTCAGTGCCGGCTGGGGAACATTTCTCACCAACGATTTTCGCAACTGTAATCCTTTGGGCGACGACGGCTTCAACCCGGTGAGCCTCGTCTGCAAGCTGAACGATTCGGAGGGCCGCCCGGCTGTAAAGCTTTCCGACAACTATGCCAAGGCGATGGGCGAGCCGGCGGAGATCGAACGATACCGTCGCGTCTTCGGCTTGGCCGGCATGGCGAACGTTCCCGTCGTTGCGTAATCGTTTTCCTATTTACCCCAGAAGCGACTTGCTTTCCGGGCGAATCGAGTGTAAAATAAATGAGTGACTGAACGCTCAAAATAGGAGCTTCCCTTGTCGCGTCCTAAAAGTGAGGATAAGCGCAAAGCCATTCTTGAAGCGGCCGTTCGCGTCTTCGCCGAGCAGGGAATTACCAATGCGCCCACCGCGGCGATCTCGAAAGCTGCAGGGGTTGCCGAGGGGTCTCTGTTTAACTACTTCAAGACCAAGAACGACCTAATGAACGAGCTCTACTTCGAGTTGCGGCAGGAGTTCAGTCGGTCGCTCGCGGACTTCCCTCACTCCGGCGACGCGCATACCCGGCTACGATACATCTGGAATCGCTACCTCGACCTCGGAAAGGCGCATCCGAAGCGGCTGAAAGTCATTGCCCAGTTACGAGCGTCGGGGAAGCTCTTTCGCGAAAACGAGAAGCCCGCCTTCGTCTTTTTCGAGGTCATGAACGCCACGCACGAAGTGGTTCGCAACGGCGAGCTGCGCGATGCGCCCCCGGAGTATCTGGTTCTGGCCATGCGCTCGCTGGCCGAAATCACGATCGAGTTCATCAACGCCAATCCGGAATCGGAGCCGGCATGCCGCGAGTTGGGATTCCGGCTGTTGTGGAAGGGGCTGGCGGGCCAATAATTCATTTCATTATGTTGAAACTTAAGTGAGTGCCTGGTCAGTCAATATAAGTACATGGGGAAACGTTTGCTAACAATCTTGGACCCCTCGGGAAATGAGAGGTGTGAAAGGCTGTGGAAAGTACGGTGACAGAACCCTGGATGTCACCGCCAATCCCTCCCCAGGTGGGGCGGTTGGCGGTGGTCACGGGCGGAGAGAGCGGTGTCGGTTTCGCGTCCGCTCTGGCATTGGCGCAGGCCGGCGCCGATGTGGTGGTGGCCGCGGCAAACGAAATCGAAGGCCGGTATGCCATCGGCAGGATCCGGCCGCCCGCTCCGGCGGCGCTTGTGCGCTTCGAGAAGCTGGACACGGGAAGCCTCGGATCCGTGAGCGAGTTCGCCGCTCGAATCGCCAAGTCAGGCCGTCCGGTCGATCTGCTGATCAATAGCGCCTCCGTCGCGCCATCCATGCTGCGCCAGACCACAAGCGACGGCTTCGAGCGCAACCTGGGCGTCAATTACCTGGGCCATTTTGCCCTTACCGCCCTGATGCTGCCGTTGCTAAGGCGAAGCCGGCAGCCGAGAGTGGTGCAGATGAGCAGCCTCGGCCATCGCCGCGGCTCCATCCATTTCGACGATCTGCAGTTGGAGCGAAGCTATCTCCCCTGGAAGGCCTACTGCCAGTCCAAGCTGGCCATGCTGGTCTTCGCCCGCGAGCTGCAGCGCCGCAGCCATCTTCACCGCTGGGGCCTGATCTCCGCAGCGGCTCATCCTGGTTACTCGCAAGGCGAACCGCTCGGCAGTGGCTTCGGTCCGCGAAGTCTTTTCCGCAAACTGCGCGGCTCACTGGGAGTCCTGGCCAGCCATTCGCCCTCCGCGGGGGCATTGCCGGCGCTTTTTGCCGCCACGGCCCGCGACGCGCGGCCCGGCGGGTTCTATGGCCCGGCCGGTCCCTTCGAGCTGGTCGGGTCGCCCGGCGAGGCCGAAGTCGCTCCCCCCGCAAAAGATCCGGCGGTAGCGTGCCGGCTGTGGGAGATCTCAGAGCGCTTGACCGGGGTGAAGTGGCCGGAAGAGTAGCCGCAGCCTGGAACGTGCGGCGCGGGGAATTCGCCGGCTCGCCGGCTTGAGCTTCGTCACATTTGCGTTGCCGCGCCGGACGCGCCGTCCCTATCCTCGGAACTGCCTACGAGGTTGTTGCGTACATCCACGGTAAGAGGCTTCCTATGCGAAATCTTTGTCGTGAATCGATCTCTCTTCTCGCGCTGGCCAGCGCGGCCGGCGTTTTTGCCTTCGCCCAATCGGGCGCCGGGGAGTGGCACACATCCTATTCCATCTCCGGCAAAGCTTCGCTCACCCTGAGCACGGGCGACGCCTCGGTCGATCTGCATTCCTGCGGCGATTGCCGCGCCATCCAGGTTCAGGTCGACTGGCGCGACCGCAAGCCTTCGGACTTCGCCATCAACGAATTCCATACCGGCGATCACGTGAACTTCGAGCTGAAGGAAAAGGTTCATTTCGGATTCCACATCGGCAACGTGCGTGAGCCGCAAGTCACTGTGGAAACGCCCGAGGCTCTCGACCTCGAGGCGCGAACCGCCGATGGCGCGCTGAAAGTCAACGGCGTGCAGGGCACCATCGAGCTGCACACCAGCGACGGCGCCGTCGACGTGAGCGATGTGGGCGGTACGGTGCGCCTGACGGCCAGCGACGGCTCCATTCACATGCACAATTTGACCGGCACGCTCGATTCGCGCTCGTCTGACGGGCACGCGACCATCGACGGCAAATTCACGGCGCTGCAGGTGCATACCAGCGACGGCGGCCTGGACCTGACGTTGAACGAGGGCACGCAGCTGAACACGCTTTCGCGCGTCGAGGGCTCCGATGGCTCGGTGAAGATCCGCTTGCCGCGCTCGCTGGCCGTGGATCTCGACGTGCACACCAGCGATGGCTCCATCAAGTGCGACCTACCGGTCACCATGAGCGGCTACGACTCCTCGCATTCGTCGGGGCACAATCTGCGCGGGCATGTAAATGGCGGCGGTGTGCCGCTGGAGATTCACACCAGCGACGGCAGCGTGACGATCGAGACGCTGTAATTCCCTGGAACAGCGGATTCATCGCCATCATTCGATCCGCAATGCCTGCATGGGATCGATTCGCGACGCTCTCCAGGCTGGAACCATGCAGGCAAGCGCTGCGACGAGCAGAAGCGTTGCGGCAACGGCGGCGAAGATAGACGGATCGAGAGGCCGGGTTTCGTAGAGCATCGACTCGATCAGGCGCACCGCTTCGACGCTGCCGGCGAGACCCAGCACAAGCCCATAGAGCGCCGGGCGCAGGCCATCGCCCAACATCAGGCGAAGGACCTGCTCGCGTTGCGCGCCCAGCGCCATGCGAACGCCGATTTCTCCGGCGCGCTGCGATGTGAGGTACGAGAGGACGCCGTACAACCCTACCGACGCCAGCACCAGCGACAGCACGGCGAAAGCCAGCACCAGGCTCGCGCTCAGGCTGGCGTTGCCCAGGGATTGCGCAATGATCTGCTGCATGGTCAAGACGTCGGAAACCGGCAGCTGCGGATCGAGCGCCGCGATCTCCTTCTGGATCGGAACCGAAAGCGCGAGTGGATCGGAGGCCGTGCGCACGACGAGAGTCAATCCACCCGGAGTATAGTCCCCATAGAGCACGGGGAAATACAGGGTCGGCTTCGCCTGTTGTCCGACCCGATACAACGTATCCCCGACAACCCCGATGATTTCGTGGTCGGCATTTCCATAAGGAACAAGGTGAAGATGCTTGCCCAGTGGATTCTCGTTGGGGAAATACTGCTGCGCGAGCGAATGGCTGATGATGACTGGTTCCGGCCGGCCGGCGCGGTCGTCGCGAGTAAAGAAGCGGCCGCTGAGCAGCGGTATCTGCAACGCGCCGAAGTAACCGGGATCGGCCGTACGGGCCAGCGCGTCGGGCTGCGCCGCGCCTGGTGGTATGGGTGGACGCTCGGGAATTGTGAAGGCGTCGTTTTCCCACATTCCCGCTCCAGGCACCATCGTCACGAGCCCCGCGGCGCGAACGTACGGCATAGACCGCACGCGCTCCAGCAACGATTCGTTGAACTCGTTCCTTTTTTCGGGGCTCGAGTATTTCTGTTCGGGAAGGCTGTAGCTCATCGTGAGCACGTGGTCGGTCGCGCAGCCCAGATCGGTCGCCTGCAGTCGCCAGAAGCTCTTAAGCAGTAGGCCGGCGCCGATGAGCAGGACCACGGTGGCGGCGATCTCAATGGTAAGCAGCGTCTTGCGCAGCGCCGTCCGCGAGAGGCTGCCGGCCGAGCTCCGTGACGAAGCCTGCAATGCGGCAAATGCGCCCTTGCCCACCGCAGAGATGGCCGGCAGCAGCCCGGCGAGCAAAGCCGCGACAATGACGAGGACGCAGGCGAAGCCGAGCACCACTCCATCGGCGTGAATGCTCTGCGCGGTGGGAAGATCCTTCCACGCGCCGACCAGCCAGCGGGTAGACGCCAGCGACAGCAGTACACCGGCAACGCCTCCGGCCGTCGAGATCAGCAGGCTCTCGATGAGTTGTGCGCGAATCAGTGCGATTCGCCGCGCTCCCAGCGCGCCGCGAATGGCGGTCTCCTTTTGCCGCGCCGCCGAGCGCGCTACCATCAGGTTGGCCACGTTCAGGCAGCCGATCAGCAGCACGCAGGCCACGGCGGAGAGCAGGATGAGCAATGGCTTCTTTACATCCTGCGCGAGGTCCTGAATGAGCGTCTCCGACGTCACGTCTTCAGCGACCGGCGCATGCAGGTTCTGCATATGCTCGTGATACTGGACGGCTCCTACCTGGCTCAGGGCACTGGCCAGGCTGACGTCGGGCCGCAGCCGCGCCACCACCAGGCTGAAATGAAAATCATGGTGCTTCAGAATGCCGGGCGGCAGATCCGCCGCATACGGGATCCACAGCTGGACCTTCGCATCGGGCCAGATGAACCACTTCGGGAGCACGCCCACTACGGTGTACGGCTTGCTGTCAAGATGGATCTGCCTGCCGACGATCGTCGCGTCGCCGCCAAAACGGCGCTCGAAGAGACTCCACGTGAGCAGAACGGAGGTTCCATCCGTGCGGTCTTCGCTTTCGGTAAAGGTCCGGCCGATCACGGCCTGCACTCCCAGCAGCGGAAAGAGGTTCCAGCTTGCCCCGCGCGCCTGCACCATTTCCGGCAATTCGCCGCGCTGTCCGGTGAGGTCGAACAACCAGTAGCGTAATGCCGCCATGTCTTCAAAGCCATGGGTCTGCGCTCGCCAGTCGTAAAAGTCGGCTGGCGCGACGAAGTTGTCGTTGAACGCCCGCGCATTCATGTTGGCATCGCGGAAGCGCTCGTAGAGCATCACCAGCCGCTCGGGATCGCGAAACGGTAGAGGCCGGAGCAAAACCGACCGCACCACCGTGAACAGGGATGTGGTGGCGCCGATGCACAACGCCATCACCACGATGGCGATCAGCGAGAAGCCCGGCGAGCGCAAGAGCGTGCGGACGCCGATCTTCAGATCGCGAACGACATTCTCCACCATGGTCAAGCTCCAGACCTCATGCGTGCGCTCGCGAATCAGCGTGGGATTGCCGAAGGCGCGAAGAGCCGCGTAGCGGGACTCTTCCTGTGACACGCCATTCTCGCGCTGCTCTTCCTCTTCGAGTTCCAGGTCGGAGCGCAACTCGCGCTCCAGGTCCGCATTGCGCTTTCCGATCCGAAGCCAATTCATCCAGCTCTCCTTTGCAGCACGGCAGAAGCTACTCGTTTCGCAATGTCCGCATCGGATCGACGGATGCGGCCCGGCGCGCGGGAACATAGCTCGCCGCAAGCGCCGCCATCACCAGCACAACCGTGGCTGCCGTGTACGTGACCGGGTCCGTGGCCTTGATGCCATAAACGTAGTCCGCCATGATGCGGCTCAGCCCCAGCGCCGCCGCGAGACCGATCGCCACGCCGACGAGGGTCACGGTAAGACCTTCGCCGAGTATCTGCCGCAACACCATCGCGCGATCGGCGCCAAGCGCCATGCGGATGGCGAGTTCGTGCGAGCGCCGGCTGACGGTATACGACATCACGCCGAAGATACCGACGGCAGACAACAGGAGCGCAAGCGCAGCAAAGATCCACACCAGGGTCATCGGAAACCCGATCGTGCCGTAAGTCTGCGCAATTTGATCCGTCAGCAGTTGCACATCGTTTACAGGCTGCTCGTTGTCGATCGCCAGCACGGCTTCGCGAATCGACGGCACCACTGAAGTTGGCGGAACGGCAGTTCGAACGTCCAGGTAACCCCA
>JASHTH010000315.1 GCA_030040655.1 Acidobacteriaceae bacterium
AGCCTTTTCATGGCAAATAATGTACGGGCTGAAGCCCGTACCCCCAAGCTGAAGCCCCATTCCCTCCCAACGGACCCGCTACCCTGAGACCGCACTGCGGCAGCGGCGTCTAAACTATTGTTGTGGAAGAAGTCGCACAATCGTCGAACGGTCGGCCCGCAGGTCCCGCGCTGCGTTTTGTGGCGGCGGCGCTGATCGTGCGCGGCAGCGAAGTGCTCATCGGCCAGCGACGCCCCGACCAGCCCATGGCGCTGCAATGGGAGTTTCCAGGAGGGAAGATCGAAGCCGGCGAAAGCCCGGAGCAGGCGCTGGCGCGCGAACTGCTCGAGGAGATCGGCATCCGCGCCATGGTGGGTCCCCGGGTCACGCGCATTCGTCACAATTATCGTCATGGCGGCGCGGTAGACCTGCAGTTTTTCGCAGTGAACCACTTCACCGGCGAAATCCAGAATCGGATCTATCACGAGCTGCGCTGGGTGCGACTGGAAGATCTTCCGACCTATGACTTTCTCGCCGCCGACCGGGGGCTGATTCGCGATCTGGCCGCAGGAAAGCTGCTGTAGGCCAGCTGACAGCTTTCTGCCTTCAGCTCTCAGCTTTTCGTTCCATGGTCCATCGTTCCCTCAGTCCCTTAGTCCCTCGTTCCCTCGTTCCCTCGTTCCCTTGTTCCCTTGTTCCCTTTTAATGCCCCGGCATCATTCCCCACAGCATCACCAGCGTCATGCCGATCACGATGATGCTGGTTCCCCACGCAACCCAGTCCCATAGGCGCGAGTTCTTGTGCTCGCCCATCAGGTCGTCGCGATTGATCAGCAGCAGCATGAGAATAATGACCACGGGCAGCAGCACTCCGTTGAGCACCTGCGAGAGGATGGCGAAGTTGATGAGCTGCGAGTTGGGAAGGATGAGAACCGTCGCGGCTCCGCCCGCGATGAGCAGCGTGTAGAGCCAGTAGAAGAAGGGCGCTTCCTCAAACGTTTTGTCCACGCCCGACTCGACGCCCAGCCCCTCGCAGACCGTGTAGGCCGTCGAGAGCGGCAGAATCGACGCCGCGAAGATCGACGCGTTGAAGAGCCCGAAGGCGAAGAGGAGGAACGCGTAGTCGCCGGCCAGCGGGCGCATGGCTTCGGCAGCGTCGGACGCGACCTGAATCGCTCCCATGCCGTGCACATAGAGCGTGGCCGCGCAGGCCACCACGATGAACCACGCCACCAGGTCCGTAAAAAAGCTGCCCACGATCACGTCAAGCCGCGACGCGCCGTAGTCCTTGACCGGGACCCCCTTCTCCACGATCGACGACTGCAGGTAGAACTGCATCCACGGCGCAATGGTGGTGCCCACGACGCCAATAGCCATGTAGATGTAGGCCTTGTCGCGCCAGACCGATTTCTCCGGCAACTGCACGGTGGCGAGCAATGCATCGTGCCAGCTGGGCTGCGAGAGCACACCGGCAAAAATATAGGCGATGTAAACCAACGAAGCGACCAGAAAGATTTTTTCGGTGCTCTTGTAATTGCCGCGCACCACCAGCAACCAGACCATGGCCGCACTGATGGGAACAGAGACGAACTTCGAAACATAGAACAGGCGCAGCGAGCCCGCGATGCCGATGAATTCCGTGACCACGTTGGTATAGTTGACGATGACCAGCAGCACCATGAGCACAAAGGTGAGGCGCAGGCCGAACTCTTCGCGGATAAGGTCGCTCAAGCCCTTGCCCGTGACCACGCCCATGCGCGCGCACATCTCCTGCACCACGATGAGCGAGATCGTGATGGGAATCATCGTCCAGAGCAGGGTGTAGCCGTATTGCGCGCCCGCCTGCGAATAGGTGAGGATGCCGCCGGAGTCGTTGTCGACGTTGGCGGTGATGAATCCCGGTCCAAGCACGGCGAGAAAGAGCAGAATCCGGGTTCGCCAATGCTTCCACATGGCCGCGCGTCCTACGGTGGGATCATGAATGCCGCCTTCCTGACCATAACAGGCCGGGGCCGCAATCCGCGAAACCGGGCGTGGGGATGGTGGGCTGGGTCTTGAGACGCTTGATGGATCGATTGAGGCGCCGGCTCTATGCGAAGTTTCAGCAAGCTTCCGTATTGGCGACAAACCGGGAGCGAATCTCCTCAGTGCTAGAATTCGGTGCGTGACAATCTACACAATGCCCGAAGCTTCGAATGGCTTGCAAGCGCAGAAACTGTTAAAGGCTCGCCGTTGGCTGATTGTCGTTCTAGTGCTCATATTGCCGATTGCTTTTTGCCTTTGCCTGAATTCGACGAGACGGCCTTCTGAGTTGTATCGAGTGCTGCTGATTGGGTCAATCGTCGTCCTCGCGAATCTTTGGAATCCGTTTGGTAGACGAAGTGTTTACAAAGAAATCGGCGCGGGTTTGCGAATCGACTCCTTCGGGGTCGATTCAGCCGGCCTCAAAATAGATGGGGCGACCTGGTCCAAATTCGTTTCCTGGAATGACGTCGCCCAAGTTGAAGAGCCCGCGAAGGGCCGTGGAATGTATGTTCGAACCCGTCGGCGCTTCTTATGGTTCCTGATTCCACGAAAGACTGACCGCTACGAAGAGATGAGAGGCGAATTGGCGGCAATCGGTATCCCGATTGTGCAAACGTCCGCGCCTTGGAACTGGGGCATCCCCTTCGTGATCCTCTATTGTTCATCGTTGCTCTGCAACGTCCTGACACAGGATCGGCGGATACTCGCCGGCAACTTTGCCATCGCATTGATCCTGGCGGTTGCGGGCGCAATGCTGACAAACTTCGGGATCGGGGATCGTCGCTTTAGGAACCGCTCGATGCTGGGCTCCTTCTTGCCCGCTGCCTTCTCTGCTGTCTCTCTCGTCTTCCCGTTCGGAGCCAAGTAAGAAACGGACTGTCCCAAGAGGGACCCAGTTTGCCGATACTCGACGCCCAAGAGGCCCACACACGTCTGATTTCTCTGTTCCGGCCCGAGTGACCGCCAATGCGGAAGCTTCAGTCCGAGGGCGAAGATTCGTCAAAGACGGTCCAGCAAATCATAAATTGAAGATAATCAATTGAGTTCGACGCGCCTGATTACGGTCTCAGGCGGCTCAAATCTTGGCGAGCAACGCCCTTTTTGACATTGAGGCGAACCAATCTCACTTAAGTACCCAATCGGGTGAATTTATTAAGTTCCAATATACGTATAGTTTATGGCACCATAAGTTACTATCGCGTCATCTGGTAGAGACTTCTCGGTCAAGCCCGAATCGGCAAGCTGCTCCCGATTCAAAAGCAACTCTTGACAGGCGTTTGAAGGAACTCCGGTCAGCTTGGACGCGTGAACTTGCGGTACTTTGTCGTCCCTTTGCGCCGAGGAACGGCGTAGTTTTGGATTCGAATTGCAACGACACACACGGTTGAGAAGGCGCGGCAAAAACGCTGAAATCGCGAGGCGGAGGTGGAACGGTGAATTCAGTCTTAACAGCAACGCTCGAAAATCAGTGCGACTTCCTTGTCGCCAAACAACTGTCGATTGCGTTGATCGGGCCCAACGAGCCGCGGCGCCTCGCCGTTTCCAGCGTTCTTGCCGAATACTCGTCGATTGAAGTGTATGAGTTTTCTTCGTACCCAACCCACCTGAATACCGTCTCGAGGCTGTTGGCGCAGCAATTCGACATCGTCATTGTCGACCTGGACAGCGAACCCAAAGTCGCCCTCGATCTGGTAGAGAGCATCCGCGGCGAAACTACACTCACCGTCGTTCCCTATACCGAGGAGGCCGACCCCGAAGTGATGGCCCGCTGCAAGCGCGCCGGCGCTCGCGAGTATCTGGTGTTGCCGGCTCGTC
>JASHTH010000040.1 GCA_030040655.1 Acidobacteriaceae bacterium
GGAGCGGGGATTTCGATGCCCGGGATAGGTACTTGCCTTATTTTTTCCTGTTAGTTACTGAAGTGTCACCAAAGGTTATGACCTGACGAACGAATTGGTGATATGAAACTACGGCAAATCAACGATGCTAAATAGAGCAACATTGCGAGACTTCCTGAGGCTGCTTTGGTGAATTGGAGCGAACTGCCGGATTTGACAGCAGTTGCGCTGTTGTCGTGTGCCTTTGCATCGGTAACTCGGCGCAGTCGGACGCCTGTTTCCGGGCTTTGGCTCACCGGCTGGATCATGATTGTGCTGCACTTCGGCGCGTTCCTGTTCGATAGGCTTCCCGGAATCTGGGGATCGCTGGCGGAGATCGTGGGCTTGATCTCTCTGGTGTGGGCCGGAATTCTCTTCATGTGGGCCTCGGTTCCCTATCGTGAGCAGATCTCCAGCCGGTGGATGCTGGTCGCCATGGTGGCCAGCAATACGATCTATCTTGTCACCATATCGGTTGCGCCGGCCGGATCTCGCCTGCTCGTCCCGGCCGCGGCGTTGTTTGCGGCTCTTCCTTTGGGCATCGCCGTCGTCGCGCTGCGCAACTTCAATCATCCGCTGCGCTGGGTGACGGTTTCGCTCTATACCGGCCTCTCCATCTATCTGCTCAGCGTGCAGGACCGGCCCGGGAGCGGGCCGGAGCTGGCGTTGAACGGCGTGCTTTTCACGGTTTATCTCGGCTGCTGCATTCATTTCTGGTGGATGTACCGGCGGGCGACCGCGGGCGCATTCATCACCATCGCCGGATTCCTGGCTTGGGCCAACGTCTTTACCGTCGCTCCCGCCATGCAGACGTTTCTGCCCAATGTCCATATCGAGAGCGAGGTCTGGAACCTGCCCAAATATGTCGTCGCGGTGGGCATGATTCTGCTGTTGCTCGAAGACCAGATCGAGCATAACCGGCACCTGGCCCTGCACGATCCGTTGACCGGGTTGCCCAACCGCCGCCTCTTTCAGGACCGGTTGGCCAGCGCCCTGGAGCGTGCACGCCGCACGGAGACGCAAGCCGCGCTGCTGGTCATTGACCTGGACCGTTTCAAGCTGGTGAACGACACGCTGGGACATCATGTGGGCGATCTGCTTCTGCAGCGCGTGGGATCGCTCTTTGCGGGGCGGGTGCGGCGGTCCGACACGGTGGCGCGTACCGGCGGCGACGAATTCTCGGTGGTCTTGGAAGAACCTACCAGCCGCAACGAGGCCTTTCACGTTGGCGAATCGTTATTGCAGTTGCTCAAGAACCCGCTCGATCTGGGCGACCAAACCGTGCGCATCGGCGCCAGCGTGGGCGTGGCCATCTTCCCTGAGGATGCGCCGACGATGGAGTCCCTTTGCATCGCGGCCGATCTGAGGATGTACGACTCCAAGCACGGCTCGCCGAGAATCGGCGATGAATCGGCGCCGATCATGTCGGGGACCGTCGGCCCGTTAAAACTGCAGCCGGAATCGAGATAGACAAGCGATAGAGAATAGACCGAATTCAAGAGCAGTAATCGACGCGGAAACCGTGAAAAAGGCCGGAGACGACACTCTCCGGCCTTTACAACTTCGTAGAAGGGTGAGAGCTATTGTCCTCCGCCCGGACCGCGATTTCCGCCACGGCGGCGACGGCGGCGGCGATTGCCTCCGCCTCCCTGCGGACGCCCGGCACCCGCCCCGACCGGTTGAGGCGATGTAATCGGCCCGCCTTCGACGCGGTTGAAGTTTGGCTCGCTCTCTTCGTCGAACCCCTCGCTATCCTCATCGAAATCTTCGCCCCCTTCGATGAGGATTGTGCTCTGATTCGAGGCCGGCTGCCGCTCTTCGAACTCGTGGCGCGGCCGATGCGGCGCGGCATGCGTTTCCGAAGCCGCAATTTCCACGGCGGTGGAGTCGGCCGCCGCCGCGGCCAGCTTGGCTTTCTGCTCGCGAATGAGCGCCTTGCGGCTGAGCTTGATGCGGTTGCCTTCGATGGCCAGCACCTTGACCATCACCTGGTCGCCCTCGCGCAGTTCGTCCTTGACTTCCTTGACGCGATGCTCGGCGATCTCGGAGATGTGCAGCAGGCCGTCGGTGCCGGGGAAGAGCTCGACAAAGGCGCCGAATTCGGCGATTCGAACGACTTTGCCCAGATAGACCTTGCCGACCTCGGGTACGGCGGTGATGTTGCCAATGATATCGAGCGCTTTCTTCAGTCCCTCGGCGTCGGACGAAGCCACGCTGACCTTGCCGCTGTCATCCACGTCGATCTTGGCGCCGGTTTGCTCCACGATGCCGCGAATGGTCGCTCCGCCCTTGCCAATCAGGTCGCGAATCTTATCGGGCGGAATCTGGATGGTCTCGATGCGTGGCGCGAACTTCGAGCGTTCCTGGCGCGGGCCCGGCAGCGCGGCGTCCATTTTGTCGAGGAGGAAGAGGCGGCCGCGGCGCGCCTGCTCCATGGCCTGCTGGAGGATCTCGTGTGTAAGCCCGCCGATCTTGATGTCCATTTGCAGCGCGGTGATGCCATTGCGCGTGCCGGCGACCTTGAAGTCCATGTCGCCGTAGTGGTCTTCGGCGCCGGCAATGTCGGTCAGGATGGCGTAGTCGTCGCCCTCTTTCACCAAGCCCATGGCGATGCCGGCGACCGCACTCCTGAGAGCGATGCCGGCATCGTATAGAGCCAAACTCGCGCCGCAGACCGAAGCCATCGACGAAGATCCGTTGGACTCCAGGATGTCGGAGACGACGCGGATGGCGTATTGCGATTCGTCTTCACCGGGCAGAACCGCAGAGATGGCCCGCTCGGCCAAAGCGCCATGGCCCACTTCGCGCCGTCCCACGCCGGTCATTCGTCCGGTTTCTCCTACGCTGAAGGGCGGAAAGTTGTAGTGGAGCATGAACCTCTTCTTGAGCTCGCCCTCGAAGGACTCGAGGCGCTGGCCCTCGTCGGGTGTGCCCAGAGTGGCCGTAACCAGCGCCTGGGTTTCGCCGCGCGTAAAGAGCGCCGAACCATGCGTGCGAGGCAAAACACTGGTCTCGATGCTGATGGGGCGGATCTCGTCGAAGGCGCGACGGTCGGGGCGGATGCGGTCCTTGGTGACCTGCTCGCGGAAGAGCCGCTCGCGGAGAATTTCGTAATAGTGGGCGAGCTTCTTCTTGGC
>JASHTH010000316.1 GCA_030040655.1 Acidobacteriaceae bacterium
AACACTGACGCGGATCACCCGTTGCGCGCGATACTCGTAACTTTCGCCGAACTGCGCCGTTGCGTCGAGCGCCCGGCCGAGCTCGGTGTCGTTTTCCACCAGCAGGTTCTGCTCGAGCGGCTCGGGTGGCGGCGCGAGGGGGCCTTTCTGCTTTTCCGCGCTCGGCTTGGGAGGCGTAAGCAGGATGCGGCGCAGCCGGATCGCGGCATGCGTCTGGTCGGGGGTCCAGGTTGCCACTACGCCCTGTTTTCGCACCTCGAGCCGAAGATCGGCTACAGGCCCGGGAGCGCCGCCGGCCAGCGTCAGCGCGCCGTTCGATAGGCCTGCGGAGCGTCCCTTGCGATTGGTCAGCTCGACAAAGTAGGTCAATACCCGGGGCGCGCCGGCGGTCAGCGCAGTCGGTAGCCGATCCATGAATTGTGCCGGCTTGCCGGGCGCGAAATGCAGGCCGGCCCCAGTCGGCTCGCAGCCTCCCGTGGCTTCCCGGCGACAGACACGCGCGGGAATTTCCCCTTTCAGCAGCAGTCGGTCGGTGTTTCGCTTCGGCATGGTCCAAGTGAGCGTCACCAGGTCTCCGGCGCGCGTGGCGGCAAGATCGATGATGCGATCGGGCAGATTGAGCGAAGGCGGCTGGGGCGCGCCCGGCGTCCCACAGCCTTGCAGCGCGACCGCTAAAGCAACCCCGGCGGCGGCCGATCCCAGCGTGTGAACGGCTTTCATCGAAGTTACAGTCTAATCGGGAAGGCGCCGGCTCGCATTCGCCGGAGGGAGGCAAGAACACTTAGCACTCAAGTTCTGTGCAGCGCTTTGAACCGCCGTGCCTTCATCCGATTGCCGCAGACCTTCATGTCGCACCAGCGGCGCGAGTGATTCTTGCTGGTGTCGAGGAAGAGCCAGCGGCACTCAGGATTGTTGCACGCGCGTATTTGTAGCGTACTTTCGGAAAGCAGCAATTCCGATGCGGCATTTGCCAGCAGCAGGGTTGGAATCCGCGGTGCGGTCTCCAGCTCTGGCCATTCCCAATGGAAGCGGTGGCCGTCCCAAAGCAACCTCTGCGCATCGCTGGCGGCGCGAAAAAGCCGTTCGAGCGTTTTGATTGCCGCGACCGCCGGCCGGCGCTCTTCGAGTTGCGCGTAGATTGCGTCGGCCAACGCCTCGCGCAGCTCCCGGCATTCGGCCAGAGCCAGTTCGCCCGCCCGTGAACTCGTGTTCCCACTGAGTTCCCGTGCCTGTTTCGGTGTCAGCAGGTGCTCTTGAACGGCGAAAGCGAGCAGGCCGGCATAGCTCTCCAACAGCTCTTCCTGCCCGCCCGGCCTGAAGCGCCAGTCCAGCGTATTCACCAAATCCAGCGCGGGATGGCCGGCCACTAGCTCGAAGATGCGCTCCTCCATCATGGCGAAATCTTTCCGAGATAACCTCTAAAACTATCTTGACAGGTTAGCGAACGGATTGTAAAGTGATAACCGTCTATGAGTGTTTTACAGGTTACCATCGCCAAGCCGAGAACCTTCGACCCTCGTTTGATCCTGGCTTTTTTTGCGATCTACGTCATCTGGGGAACGACGTTTTTGGCCATCCGCATTGCCGTACTCGATCTTCCCCCTTTCTTTGCCGCCGGAACGCGATTCTTCTCGGCGGGGCTGGTGCTGTTCACGCTGATACGCCTGAAGGGCGTGCCCAACCCGAGCTCTGCGCAGTGGCGAAACCTCTTCGTACTTTCGCTGCTCATGTTCGTCGCCGAATATGGACCGCTCTTCTGGGCGGAGAAGTACGTGCCTTCCGGCATCGCTTCTGTGCTCGAGGCCACGCTGCCCGTCTTTACGCTGGTCATCGAGATGCTGGTGCTCCGGCGTCAGCGTTTCCGCTGGACGCTCGCGCTTTCAACGTTGATGGGCTTTTGCGGAGTCGGGGTTCTTCTGCTGCCCACGACACATGGGCGGTTGGCGCTTTTGCCCTGCGGCGCCATCCTCGCCGGCGCGATCGCCTGGGCGCTGGGCTCGGTGCTCAGCCGCTCGCTCGACCTGCCTCGCTCGCGACCGCTCACCGCAGGCGCGGCGATGCTGCTGGGCGGGGCGATCCTGCTGGCGTTTTCAGCGGCCTTCGGGGAGATGCACCCGTTTCCGCACCTGACGCTGCGCTCCGTGCTGGCCGTCGTCTATCTCAGCGTCTTCGGATCGCTTCTGGCATTCACCGCATTTGTGTGGCTGCTGGCGCGCATGCCGGCGACGCGCGTCTCCAGCCACGCATATGTGAACCCGATAGTCGCCGTCGCGCTGGGCTATTTTGCGGCAGGCGAAATGATCACACTGCGCACGCTTCTGGGGACGGCGCTGGTGATTACGAGCGTATTCCTGATCTTGCGGCCCGGATCGGGTGAGGAGGCGCGTTAGGGTAGTTGTTGTATCCCAGTTGAGGATGAGCACCCACGATCTCGGA
Organism: Acidobacteriaceae bacterium; assembly: GCA_030040655.1. Lineage (GTDB taxonomy): Bacteria > Acidobacteriota > Terriglobia > Terriglobales > Acidobacteriaceae > Telmatobacter. The sequence goes on from JASHTH010000316.1 coordinate 2,437, forward strand.
TCCGGCTTCGGCTACTCGACGCGCAGCGCTTGCATGGGGTCGAGCCTCGAGGCGCGCGACGCGGGAATCCACACGGCAAGAAGTGCCACCGTGCCGAGAACAACGGGCACGGAGACAAAGACCGCTGGATCCCAGGATTTCACCCCGAAGAGGAAGCTCGCGATCAGGCGCGTGAGGCCGAAGGCGGCGCCGATGCCCAGCACCACACCCACGAGGGTCAGGCGCATCCCCTGCCAGACCACCAGTTTTCGAATCGTGTTGCGGTCCGCGCCCAAGGCCAAGCGAATGCCCATCTCCTGCGTGCGCTGCTCGACGGAATAGGCCATCAACCCGTAGATGCCGATGGCCGCCAGCACCAGCGCCACCACGCCGAAGATAGTCAGCAAAAGCATGTTGAAGTTCTCGCGGGAAGTGGAGCGCGCGACCGCTTCGTCCATAGTGCGCACGCGGGCCACCGGGAAACCTCCACTGGCGATGCGGAGTTGCTCGGTGATTTGAGGAATGAGCTGGTGCGGGTCGCCGTGGGTGCGCACCACCCAGCGCAGCGGCAACATTGTCCCATTGAGCTTGGTCATGCCGTCGGTCACCTGAGCCTGAGGAACGATCATCATCGCGCC
>JASHTH010000317.1 GCA_030040655.1 Acidobacteriaceae bacterium
GTTCGCGCGCCGCCGCGCTGGGCCGAGGCGAGGTGCTTTTCCGCATCGCGCAGCAACGAGTCGAGATCGGTGCCGCCCACGAGGTTCTTTGTGGCCGCGTCGCGCCGCTTATCGCGGAAATAAAAGAAGAGCATGATGCCGGCCGCCGCAGCGCCGAGCAACACGAGCAGAATGCGCAGCACCAGCAGCGCCGTACCGGCCAGTCCCAGCAGCGGACCCACAGCCCATGCCAGCACGACGGAAATCACGAAGATCAGGATGGCAAAGACAATCAGCACGGCAGGCTCCTATTGCGCGGTCAGTCCGGCATTCTGCACGTTGGAAGCTCCGGAGCTCAGAAGGACCTCATATCCGCCGAAGGCAACGATCACCAGGCCGGCCAGCACGCAAGTGGCGACGAACAATCCCGCGGTGATCGGATCGCGCGTTCGCGCCGGCGGCACGGCGGGCGCCGCGATGGGCGGCATCAGCGTGGAGGCGCCGCGAATGCGCTGGATCTTGGTCAGCGTCTGGCGCAGCGACTGATTCAGTTCGCCCACGTCTCCCAGCGCGTAGCGCCCGCGAAAGCCCATCTGCATGCACAGGCAGTGCAGCTCGAGGATATCGGCCACCTCGTGCGAATCCTGCTGGTTGAGCAGTTTGTGCAGATTCTGAAAAAAGATCTCGCCGGCCAGGTGGCTGTTGAAGAGCTCTTCCTGCAGCGGCCGCCGCGCCCAGTCGGCAAAGACCGGGCTTTGCAGGTTGAGTACGCTCTCGTCGACGTAGGCGACAGCGGCGAAGACGCTCATCTGCACGGTCTCGCTCGAATAGCCCAGCGTCCGCGCATCCTGCATGGCCGATTGCAGCGAAGCGCGCATCTGGGCGCGAAAGCCTTCGGCGTCCTGCACCTGCTGGCGGCGGAAGCGCACGCGCAGAATGGCGGTGAGCACTTCTTGAAAGCACAGCGCGAGGCTGTTGGCGCGATTGGTGCTCATTTACGTCGTCTCCACGATGACGGTCAAGTCGAACTCCGGCCGCGAAATCTCGCCGGGAATGTAGACCCCGACTTTGCGCGTTTGCAGAATGTGCTCCCAGCAGGGGCCGGCGGTTTCGACGGAAAAGTATTGCATATCGACCTCGGCGCGGATCGCCGTGGGCGGCACGGGCAGATGCGTCAGCGTCATGCCGGGCAGAGCGCGCTTGACCAGCTCGGGCACGAATTTCGAGGAGCACACCTTCACCAGCCGCGGCGTCATCTTCAGCAGGTCCGATTCACCCAGTCCCGAGCGGATGCCGAAAACCCAGCGCGCGCGCCGCAGGCAGCGCTCGTCGGTGACGTCGGCCGCGTGAATGTACGGCTCCGCGGGTGTGAAGCGGAGCGTGACGGTGTTCGACGGCACCACGATCTCGAGGTGCTTGCGAATATGCGCATCGAGCGCGCGGAAACCGGGGCCGGGGTTGCGATGGTCGTACTTGGGCAGGTTGCGCGGATCGGACTCGACCGAAAAGGTGCACAGCGCGCCGGCCAGGCGCGAGAGCTCGACGAACACATCTTCGGGGTGCGCGTGGCGGGTCGATGTCAAGTGCTGCAGCGGAGGAATGGCGTTGTGCAGCGCGTGCAGAAACCAATAGTTGGCCACGTCGAGCGCCGCAGTTCCCGCCTCGAACCGGCCGGCCTTGCGCGCGCTGCGGGCCACGGTGGCGCTTTTCTCGCCGGCGGCGTCGAGCAGGCGCTTGACCAGAAGCATCAGCGTTTCGCTGGCGCTGACGCGCAGACACGGCGGAATGAACTCCTCGTCGCAGACGAGGTTCCCGCGTCCGTCGCGCACCACGTGAGCGATGGGGATCGACAGCACATCCGCCTTCAGCTCGGCTTCGGTCATCAGTCGGATGTTCTTCTGCCCGAGGTCGATCTCGCGCTCGTCGATGCCATTGGTCTCATCGCGCAGAGTCCGCGCCATGCGCGAGAATCGCCCGCCGTTGGCCGCCGAGAGGTCGGTGTCGAAGCCGTTGTCGCGGCGACCGGGAACGGTCAGGTATAGCGGCAGCACCGCGTCGGTGGAAGGGAAGACTTCGAGCAGGTTGCGGATGGGCGGCGGCGGATCGGAGTTGGGCAGCTCGAACGGCATGCCATCGGGAAAGATTCCCGAAGCGTGCAGCAAAGACGCGGTGCCGTTGCGCATCGCCTTCGGGTCAAGCTCCAGGTGCAGCAGTCCCCATGGTTCGTGCCACAGGCTGGCCGAAAGAAAGGCCATCGAGTCTTCAAAGTATCGGCTTTGTGTCTGGAAGTGATGGGGGCTGAGGTACATTCCCTCGGACCACACCACCCGTGACAGGAATTTCATAGCGACCGAACCGTAACTATGGTGATTGTGAAGCGCAATTCATGAACGGCCCATGCGGATCGCAATGCTTCAGGGCCTGATGGTGTGCCGGGATGCCTGCAAAGCCCGGCCGGCCTGCGAGATGTGTGTGACCTTCTTTGCGCGAATCGCTCCCCCACTGGAAACGCAGTTCTCACCCCATCGCCTGTTGTGCTGGAGTGCGCCGCCCTTGCTGCCGCCAAGTTTGCTTGCATCCTAGGCTGCCCGCCCTTTACTGTCAAGCCAAGCCGATGTAGTCTTGGAATCCGGAACCATACTATCGAATCGATAGCAAGGTGGACCCGTATGTTCGCGCCCAGAGCGCCTTTCGACAACCCCGATGCTCCCGGGTCCGGCGGGTCTGGAGGCGGTAGCTCGTCGAGCGCCACCGGCATGTTCGGAACGGTTTCGCC
>JASHTH010000318.1 GCA_030040655.1 Acidobacteriaceae bacterium
GAACGATGGGGACATTTTCAACGATGGTCCGATCAGCGGCGAAGCCAACGGCTGCTATCCGGGCGGCAATTGCGGGCCGCGTCAGCTCGAATTCTCTCTCCGCGTTCAGTTCTGATCGCAGAGGAGCCGCAACACAACTCGAGGGGAGCTTCGGCTCCCCTCATTCTTTTGCCGCGCATCCGCCTTTCGGCGGACACCTGGCCGGCTCGATGCCTCCACTTTCCGAAAGCACAGGATCGTCCGGGACTAAACTCTTAGCATAGGTTTGCTTCATGCATCGCATCGTTCTATCCGCACTTCTCGTGACTCTTCTCGCCTTCTCCGGTCGCGCTTTGGCGCAGCAAAGTGAAAGCCAAAACACCAGTCCAACCTCCGCGAACGAAAGCGCGCCGCCGAAGTCGCCTTTCGAGATCGCCGAAGACCTCGCCGCGCGCGGCCGACTCGACCAGGCCATGGCCCAGCTCGATCAACTAGCTGCGCAAAGCCCCGAGCCCAAAGGCGTGGAGCGCTTGCGCGGAATCATCTTCTACCAAAAAGAGCAACTCGCCGACGCGGCCGCCGCCTTTGCCAAGGCCATGGAGCAGGACCCGGACGACCGTGAATCGACCGAGATGCGCGGGGTGAGCCTCTTTCGCCTGGGCCGTCCCGGTGAAGCCCTGCCCTTCCTCGAAAAGGCGCATGCCTCCGTCGAGAGCGCCAACATCGACCCGCAATACGTCCTCGGACTCTGCTATGTCGACCTGCAGCGTTACGACGACGCGCGTCACGCCTTCGCAACGCTCTATGGCTTCGCACCCGATTCAGCCGAGGCTTATCTGTTGGCCGGGCGCCTCTTGCTGCGTCGCGAATATGTGGCCGAGGCAACCGACCAGGTGAACAAGGCGCTTCAGATCAATCCGTCGCTTCCGCTCGCCCATCAGTTGTTGGGCGAGATCGCGCTGGCCAAGGGAGACTCGAAGACCGCCGTTCCGGAGCTCGAAGCCGAGCGCAAGGTCAATCCCCTCGACGGCCCGCTCTACGATCGTCTCGGCGACGCCTACCTGCGCAACGGGCAATATACCGATGCGCAGACTGCGCTGGATCGCGCCGTGCTCCTGGAGCCGGGCGCAACCGCGCCATATATTTTACTGGGCGAAACGTTTCTCAAGCTCAAGCAGCCCATCCAGGCGCTGCAATACCTTGTCCGCGCCGCCAAGATGGATCCTTCGAACTACATCACGCATAACCTGATGGGGCAGGCGTATCGGGCGACCGGCCAGATTGCCGAAGCCAAGCGCGAGTTCCAAATGGTGGTGGACTTGCAACGTCAGCAAGAACCAAAACCGACCGGGAAATAGCCGATGCGCGGAATTCGAGCTCCACTCAATGTGCTGGCGCTTGTTGCATTCGCATTACCGCCATCGGGATTTGCTGCCCAGGCGTCGAAGCCGCCGAGCGCCGATGCGATTCGGCGCGCCGGCGAGGCCTTTCGCGCCGGTTATGCCGCGCAGCAAGCCGGCAAAGTCGAGGAGGCACGTGCGAGCTTCGCCGAGGCCGTGCAGTTGGCTCCGTCGATTCCTGAGGCCCATGAGGCGCTCGGCGCCGTCCTGCTCGAGTTGAATGAGCCGGCGGAGGCGGTCAAGGAACTCGAAACCGCTCTCAAGCTCAAGCCGGACGATCCAGGCATCGAGACCAACCTGGCCCTGGCGTACGAATCGGCAGGAAATTCGGAGAAGGCCATTCCCTATTTCCAGAGCGTTTATCTGGTTTCGCAACAGCCAGGCCAGCCGCCGGTCAGCGAAGCATTCTGCGAAGCCTATGCCCGTGCGCTGGACGCGACCGGTAAGCGGGATGAATCGATCGGCCTATTTCGCGCCGCGGAGGTGCGAGGAGGCGATCGCGGCGAGCTCGAAGACGAGATCGGGATGGTCTTCGGCCAGCTGGGAAACTTCGCCGACGCGCGCAACGCGTTCGAGCAGTCGATTGCCGCGGATTCGAATTATCCTCCGGCGAGAATCCATCTCGGAATCCTGCTTCGCCGCCAAGGCGATCTTGCCGGATCGATCTCGGTGCTGAATACGGCCGTGAACCTTGCGCCGAACAATGCGCTGGCTCAGATGGAATATGCCCGATCGCTCGAGGCGGGAGGAGAGGATGAAGATGCCTTGCGCCACCTGCAACAGGCGGTTCAGCTCGATCCCGGGTTGACCGGCTCCGATGCCGAGCTGGGAATGGTATTGCAACGGCTGGGCCGCCAGGTAGAGGCGATTCCGAGGTTCCAGAAGGCGATCGAGCGCGATCCGCACAACGCGAGCGCGTTGACCAATCTCGCATTGGCGCTCACACTCACCGGCAAGGCCAAGGAAGCTTTGCCCTATTTTCAAAGCGCCCTCGCCGAAGAGCCGAAGAACCCGACCATCCGGAAGGACCTCGGCTTCGCCCACATCCAGCTCTCCGCTTTCGACGAAGCCATCAATGACTTCAAGGCGGCGCTGGCACTCAACCCCGGCGACTCCCAGCTTCATTACGATCTCGGCTTGGCCTACAAATTCAAGGACCGCATGGATGAAGCCATCGCTGAGCTGAGCCGAGCCGAACAGATCGACCCTACGCTGCAAGACCCTCCCTATACTCTCGGCATTCTGTACATGCAGCTTGGCAGGCTCGACGACGCTGCCAACGAGCTGAAGAAAGCCGTTGCGCTTCGTCCCGACAACGGCGATGCATGGGCCATCCTGGGCAGCACGCTCAAGCAGAATTCCCGCTACGACGAAGCGCGCGATGCGCTGGAGAAGGCGATCCCGTTGCTGCCCGGGCAGCCGGGCCCGCGTGTCACGCTGGCTGGGGTACTCGCCGACCAGGCCAGCGCTGCTTCGCAAGCGGCTGCGGCCAGCGAGGCCGCCGGTGACGCGCAAAAATCCGAGCAGCTTCGCGCCCAGGCCAAGGAGCTGCGCAGCCAGGCGGCCGATTACCGGCGCCAGGCCGCCGAGCTCAGCCGCGCCGCCGTCAATCGCCAGCGCGCGGAGTTCGCCCTCAATGCCGGCAATCAGCTCTTGCTGAAGGGCCAGGTGGCCGATGCCGTGGCGCGCTACCAGGAATCGATCGCCGCCGATCCCACCTTTGCCGAAGCCCACAGCCAGCTTGCCGTGGCCTACGAGCGGCAGGGTCGCGCCGCCGACGCCTCAGCCGAGCGTGAGAAGGCGACGAGCCTCGCGGTTGCGAAGTAGAATTCTCTTTCTTTTAGAGAAAGGAGAATCGATGAACCGTTTGTTTGCAAGGTGTTGCCGTTTGCCGCTTGCTTTTGCATTTGCCTTTTTGCTCGTCACGGCTCTTCGTGCCCAGGACCGCTGGAGCGAAGCCCAGGCCAACGCCTGGTATGCGCAGCAGGCGTGGCCGGTGGGCGCGGATTTTCTGCCCTCGACCGCGATCAATGAACTCGAAATGTGGCAGGCCGAAACCTTCGACCTCGCCACCATCGACCGCGAGCTGGGCTGGGCCGAAGGCATCGGCATGAATACCATGCGCGTCTTCCTGCACAACTTGGTCTGGGAGCAGGACCCGAAAGGCTTCGAACAGCGGATCGACCAGTTTCTCACCATCGCAGCCAAGCATCACATCCGGCCCATGTTCGTGCTCTTCGACTCCTGTTGGGACCCGCATCCGACGCTCGGCCCGCAGCATCCGCCGATCCCCGGCGTGCACAATTCGGGCTGGGTGCAGGCGCCCGGCGCGGCCATCCTCTCCGACCCGTCTCAGTATCCTCGGCTCGAGAAATACGTGAAAGGCGTCGTCGGCGCCTTCGCCAACGATCCGCGCATTCTGGCATGGGACTTGTGGAACGAGCCAGACAACGGCAATGACAGCTCCTACGCCAAGGGAGATCCCAAAAACAAGAATGAAATCGTACTTACATTGTTGCCGCAGGTGTACACATGGGCTCGCTCGGCAAACCCCACGCAGCCTCTCACCAGCGGCTTGTGGCACGGCGACTGGAATTCGCTCGACAAGATGCCGCCGCTGGCGCGAATTCAGGTCGAGCAATCCGACGCGATCACCTTTCACGACTACGGCTGGCCTGAAGAGTTCGAGGCGCACGTCAAGATGCTGGAGCAGTTCCACCGTCCACTCATCTGCACCGAGTACATGGCGCGCGGCGAGGGGAGCACCTTCGACACGGTGCTGCCCATCGCTCACAGATATCGCGTAGGCGCCATCAACTGGGGACTGGTGGCGGGCAAGAGCCAGACCTATCTGCCCTGGGACTCGTGGGAGCGGCCCTACGTGCTGGAGCAGCCTCCCATCTGGTTCCACGATGTGTTTCATCCCGATGGCACGCCTTATCGCGAGCGCGAAGTGGAGATCATTCGCGCGCTGACGAGCGGGAAAGAGCCGCCGCTGTAAAACCGCGGAA
>JASHTH010000319.1 GCA_030040655.1 Acidobacteriaceae bacterium
GGCCGCCGGTACATTGAAGCCGAGCAACGCGGCGCCGGAGACGATGCCGCCAAGTACTCTGCGGCGCGCGGAGAGAACTTTGCCGAAGTCGGACGGATGCATAGAGCGGGCCCTCCTGACATGCGAAGCGTGAAAGCGTGTTGTAGCGTTGCGCGGCGCGCGCTGTCAAGCCGGGCCCGGATACGGATCAGTCAGCAGTAGCCGAGCAAAGAGAGAATGCGATCCGGTCGAGCGAGCGGAAACGCAAGCGTGGATTCGCAGTGAGGGCAGATGGCCTTCGTGTCGCGGGAATAGGCCGGGTCGATTTGCAGGTCCTGGCGCGACGCGATGAGGTCGCAGAGCAGCGGGGCAACTTCTGCGAACGAAACGGGATGATTGAGCTTGCGATGTTCGGGCCAGACGAGTTCGACTCCTTCGAGAACGGCGAAGGGAAGCAGTCGCAGGAAATCGCGCGGATGCTTGCGAGGGATAGAAACACCCGCGGCAAGATCCAGGCAAAGGCGCGCCATGCGCGCGACCAGATCTTCAAGAGACACGATGCGCATGGTTTCGCTGTCCAGGTCGATCTCTTCCGCGCGGGCTAGCTCATTCCCGCAGGCCCGGAAAATGTCGACGCGCACGCCGGTATTCGGTTCGACGCACTGCAGCAACGTCCTGGCCGGCGGATCGTTGGGGTGCACGTGGCCAAAAAGGAAATCGGCCGAAAGTGTGTCGGGAATCTCGCTGAACGAGTCCACCAGGAAGTCGATGTCGTTCAGCGGCCGCGCCTCCGCTGTCCCACCCTGCAACTCGAGGTGTAGCTCCACCGCCATTCCGCCGGTGAAGGCCAGCGAAGTGATGTCGTGCCTTCGCAGACTGGCCAGCACGCGCTCGGCGCGCCGCGCGTCGGCAGGCGAGAGGAACGCTTCGAAGCGCATTGCGTCCTTATCGTCAAACGCCGTTTCTTGGCCGATGACCGCCTGTATTTGTACCACTCGGGCGCTCCACCCTTGCGGCGATCGCCGCGGCGACTTTTGCCGCAGGCGTGGGAGTAACGAATTCACGTGGTCAAAGACCTGGCTTCTGCGGCTCCGAAGCACCGCAGCGGCCGAACCGCTTCAGTCGCTGTCGGGCTGCGTCGGCGAGCCCTTGAAGGTGAGAAAGAAGCTTGGTCCTTTCTCAGCCGGCACCGTGTGGTAAGGACGCGGAGTACTGAGCGTGAAGAACTCGTGCAGATCGGTAGCCGCTCTGGCGTCGGCGAAGCCGAGCGCGCCCTCGGGCAGACGATTGATGCCTTCGATCATGCGCAGCACGCTACCAAAATCCATGGGGAAGTTGTCGATATAGCCCTGCGGCGTGTAGGCCGAAACCACGAGCAAGGGAACACGAAAGCCATACTGGTAATCGGCCTGGCAATCCTTGAGTTTACACGGCAGCCTGGAAGCATACATCGGCGGCTGATTGTCGGACCATCCGCCCCAATCGTCCCAGGTCACGACGATGGCCGTGTCCTGCCAATAGGTTTCGCCGGCGCCGGCGGTGCCGGACCCGCATTTCGGATTGTTGCCGATGGCGTTGATCACCGCCGCGACCCACGACGGTCCGTAATCATCTTCCAGGGCCGCATGGTCAGACCAGCGGCCGTCGGGGATCACCCAACTGACCCGCGAGAGGCTGCAGTCGGCGATGTCGCGCAGGATATCGGTTCCAAGATTATCGATGTCGACGTGCGCATTCCATTCATTGCCGGTGCATTGCAGGCCGGAATTGGCATTGTTCGGATCGACGAACTGCGGCTGGCAGATCGATTTGATCGCGTCGGGCGCCGTCCAGATCGATCCTGCCGACGGAGCGTAATACTTCCAGCCGATCGATTGCGGATCGAGGAGGTCGGCCATGCTGGTGTGGGAGACACAGAAGGTGCCGACCGGCTGGATGGGAAACAGGAGATCCGTGTTGGCGATGGGGCACTCTTGTATCGAACCACCGTCGTAGAGCTTGCAACCGGCGGGCGGCGAATCCAGCGCCGGCGAGAGTATTTCGTTGGTGCTACCGGCCTGAGACAGGCATCCGGCTTCCTCGGTGTAGGCCTTGCTGTCGAAGTTCTCGGCGACGAACGTCGAATGGGCGTCGTCTGCGGCGGTTCTTGCCGACGTTCCCGCGAACAGAAATTGGTGCGCCGGATAGCTGGGCCCCTGGTTGGTCTGGTACATGAAATTGGCCCAGCCGTATTGCTCGGCGAAGGTGAGATAAGGGGCAAGCAGGCGGCCCGGAGTCCCGTCGCTGTTGGTTACCGGCCGGTTGTCGACATAGGCATAGGAATAGCCCGCGGGCTTCGATGTTCTCCAGGCTCCGTCATTGCGGCACACGAATGTCGTGGGGTCTGGGTCGCACATTTCCTCGAAGCCGTTATGAGTATGGTTGGGGTCGTTTGCCTCGCTCAGCGGAACCGGGGTTAAAGCCACCGGAACGACCACGCCCGACTGGTTGGAGAGGCCGCAGGGGGAGATATCGTAACAACTGGGCGTGACAACGACGGGAGTGCATGCGTTCAGGCTGTCTGCAAAAGGAGGAAGCGGGCAAGCCGGCGTGAGGAAATGGAAGAGGTTGTCCGGAGTTCGGTTCTCCTGGACGATGACGACGACGTTCCTGATTTGCGGGGGAAACTGCGCGAACAGGACGGGCGACATCAGCAAAGCGGCGACGGCCAAAGCCCGGTATCGCATCTTCAATCTCTTGTAAGCCATTGGCGGCCTCCGCTCCCGCACAATAAGTCGCTTATGGCAGACGGCACGGCAGGAGTGCCACGATGAAAGGATTCGAGCTCAAATCAACTTGGTCCCGGCTGCCGCCACACGATACCTGCGCCCATTCCGTTGCAATTATAGGCAAGGATGCGCCAGGCCGAGTCTGCGGGCAGCCATGCGCTAGACCGTTTTAGGAAATGCTGTGTCCCCTCCTGCGATGCTCGAGGTCGCCGCTCCTTCCACCCCAGCGACGAAGACCTGTCACGGGGACCCCGGCCCAAAGGTCGCGTCGACTCATCGGTCGCAGCTCCGGCTTCAGAATTTCCTAAAACGGTATAGAGTCAATCCAGTTAGACACCGACACAAGGTTTCGGATGCGATCTCTTCGGAGAAAACCTGGTAAAGACGCCGGCTTTTTGCGATATTCGACCCAATTCCTGCTCTCGGCATTGGCGGCGAGCCAGTTTCCCCGGCCTGATGCGCCGGAGATCGCCTTCCTCGGCCGTTCCAATGTAGGAAAATCGAGCCTGCTCAACGCCCTTGTCGGGGAAAAGGCAGCCCGCGTGTCGCAGACGCCGGGGCGCACGCGGGCCATCAATTTCTTCGCGCTGCTGGACGCGAGCGGTCGGCGCCGGCTGATCTTTGCCGACCTGCCCGGCTATGGGTATGCGAAGATTTCGAAGTCGATCTCGGCACGCTGGCCGCAGTTCATCGAGCCCTATCTGGCGCATCGGGAAACGCTCGCGCTCTGCGTGTGCCTTGTCGATGCCAACGTGCCTCCGCAGCCCAGCGACCGGCAATTGATCGACTGGCTGCGCGCGGCGGGACGCCCGTTTGCGGTTGTCGCCACGAAATCCGACCGGCTGAGCGGCAACGGACGCACGCGCAGCCTGGGCGCGTTGCGACAGGCGCTGGAAATCGACGAAATCCTCCTCGTATCGGCGCAGACGGGCTACGGCGTGAAGGAGCTCTGGGCGCGGATCGAAGCGTCCGGCAGCGGAGACGATTGAGGGAAGGCTTTGATCGCGTACGTTGGTTCATCCCACCCTGGCGGCAAAAACAAGGACGGCGCAAGGATGGGGCAGGCGCCGGAAGGTTCAACCGCAGATTTCTCGACTCCGTCCGCCGCCGCGGACGTCGCTCGGGATGACAAGCGGACACGGTTTATGCCACGACCAATAAAGCCCTGACCTACCCGTCGTTTCTTTTCAAAGCCTTTCGGTTCGCGGCGGACCCGCCGGCGAGAACCTGTGGCGATCGGTAATGCTTTTTCGAGTGATGGCAACTTCCACCGGCACGGCCAGCTCGCAGCGCAAGTCGGCGAGGCTGACCCGTTGGACGAATTCTTCTGCGGCAACAGGATCGCAGCGCAAGGCGTGAATTCCGCCGGCCAGGCGACCGAGGAAGCGCGGGGCCTGGCGCAGCCAGCGGCGTTCGATCCAGG
>JASHTH010000320.1 GCA_030040655.1 Acidobacteriaceae bacterium
GAGCGCGGCACGGTGATCGTCACCGACTCTTTTTTCAAGTACGGCAACATTGAAGCCGGAAGATATCTTGGAGTGATGGAGAGCATGATGGAAGCCGATGCGACTTGGGCGCGCATTCGCCGCGAGGCGGACATTTTCGCGTCGATCTACGATCCGGAGCTGTTCCGGCGGCATCCCGGTGGTGTGATCGCATAGGCTGGAGTTACACTGCGGCGGAGGATCCGAGACCTGCATGGCGCTAACTCTCAAAAAAGACCGGCTCACGCCGGTGGTAAGAACCACGCTGACCGCCGACATTTGCCACAAGATGGTCGGCGAGCTGATTCGCGGCAGTTGGGCCGAAGGGGAAAAGATCCCGGCCGAGCGCGAGCTCTCGCAAAAGATGGGCGTGGGCCGTGCGTCGCTGCGGGAGGCGCTCAAGGCGCTCGAGATCATGGGCATGATCGAGACGCGGCTCGGCGACGGAACCTATGTGTGCAAGCGCTCCGAGTTCTTCTCGCGCCCGCTGCTGTGGGCGATTGCCTCGAGCTCCGCGGCCGATGCCCGCGAGCTGGTCGAGGCAAGAACGGTCATCGAAGTCGAGCTTGCCGGGCTGGCCGCGGAACACGCCACGCCGGACGACCTGAAACAAATCGGCGAGCAACTCGACCGGATGATCAAGTCCAAGAAGAATCCCAAGGAATTCGTTCAGGCCGATGTAAGTTTCCACCTTGCCATTGGACGCGCCGCCGCGAACAGCATCCTGATGAACGCGCTCAACCTGATTCGCAACCTCATGCACCTATGGATTCTGAAAGCGGTCGATTCAAAGGGCGTGGCGGACAAAGCCTGTGCGCAGCACCGGCGTGTCTTGCAGGCGATCAAAAACAACGACCGCACGACCGCGCGCAAAGAGATGCGCCGCCATCTGCGCGACATGGCCGAGTTCGTGCCGCGCCGACCTGCCGCCAGGAAGCGGACCGGAAAACCGGCGGATAAACGGTCGTAGGCCGGTTTGTCCAATTCAGCCGACCTCCGCAGCGGTTAATCGAACTGCACCACGATTTCGACATTTACCCCGATTCACTGAAAATTCATCGGATCGTTGAGTGCAATCAACCTTCCCGACGCAGAATTTGCACCGCGGGGATTGGTTCTTCCATTGGCCCTCTCCAGATCCCATGGCCTCGTGCGGTGCAAAGCAGTGGTCCCGGCGATCGAATTCGCACGGCGTGCACGCTCATTAGGCAGTTGAGGGATTAGTGTGTCTCTTTGAACGTTGCGCCAGGTCGCCGCTTCCCGTCGGTCGCGTCGACTCGGCGATCTTTCTGGGCCGGTACGATGGGCGATAGGCCCTACCCCGACTTCCGGAGCGGCCTCGACCTTCGTGCCAACCGGGCTTAATTGCTCTCCGAGTACCATGAGCGGCAGGCAAAGCAGGCTGCGCCTTCCACGGCAAACGAGCAGCCCGTCCTGGCCGCCCCGGCTGGTTCGTCCAAATAAGGCATTTTCAGAGTGAGTGTAGTCCGAAGTGAAAACGCAAAGTTGGCGCGACCAACCAGAGCCCCAACGCAATGTGCTCATCGTTGGGGTGGCACCAACAGGAAGCGGCGACATTGGCAATGTGCCGGATAGGCCACAGTAACTCTGATAATGCCGTAACCTTGGTGCAAACTGAGACCGGAAGCAGGTCATCCTGAAGTGAGGTGGCCTGCTTCTATTTGTCCGCTGCCGCGTCGGAGCCCGACGCGTGAGCGCGCTCTCGACCGGGTGCAATCTGACCTGCTCAGCGCGGGCTCGATGCGGCAAGATCCAACCCCTAAACCGGACTTCCAGAGAGGATCGAGGACCACATGCGAGGAACGACGCAGAGAACCGTTTCCGAGGCCGCGCCAACTCGCCGACCGGCTGTAAACCCGCCTTCCGTCAACGCAAGAAGAGCTTCGGCGAGCCGGCTCTGCCGGTGGGGAATTCTCCGTAACTGGCTTCAGCTCTGCGCCGTGTCGGCCGTACTCGTATTGGCAGGCGGACTTGAGCTGGTCGCGCAGAATGTCGTTCTTGCGGGCGCCATTGCCGGCCGCGTTACCGATCAGTCGGGCGCGATTACGCCGGGCGCCGCAGTTTTGTTGCGCAATCTCGCGACCGGCGTGCAACAGACAGCCACCGTAAACCACGACGGCTTCTACCAGTTCGTGGAGCTCATGTCCGGGACTTACTCCGTCACTGCATCTCTCAACGGCTTTCGCGACGCGCAGAGCCTCGTCGAAGTCCACGTCGGCAGCACCACGGTGCGCGATTTTCAATTCCAGGTGGGCGCCAGCCGCGACACCATCAAAGTCAGCGGCAGAGAACCCATGCTCCGTCCCGCCGAATCTTCTCAGAGCACCGTTCTGGAGGGGTCATTCATCGACGAGCTCCCGCTCAACGGAAGAAAGTACACCGACTTCATGGTTCTCACGCCCAACACCAGCTACGACGGAGACACCGGTCTGGTGAGCATTGCCGGCCAGCAGGGCGGTGAAGATTCCGGCTACGCCAACGGCAACGGCTCCAGCTCCTTTACCGTGGACGGCACCAACGCGACGAACAATTACTTCGCCGACATTGTTGGCCGCAACCGCATTCCCTATTTGTATGGTGAAGATTCAATCGAAGAGTTTCAGGTCGCCGTCAGTCCCTACTCGGCTCTCTATGGCGGCGGTGCGGGCTTCGTAAACGCAGTCACGCGTTCCGGAAGCAATACCTTTCACGGCAGTGTTTTTTACTACAATCGCAACTCTGCAACTGGCGCCAACGACGCGCTCGACAAGGCCGCCGGCAACCCCAAGCCTTTGGACGCCTTGCAGCAGTTCGGCGCGGGATCCGGCGGGCCGATCCGGCGCAATCGCCTTTGGCTTTTCTTCGACTACGAACAGCAGCTGCGCAATTTCCCGCTCCCCGTCATCAATCCGGCGCTGGCGACCAACGCATCGAATCTGCCTTCTTTCCTCGCCGCGAACTTCGGCCTTCCCGCGGGAACCTCGCTGCCCGCGCCGAACGGGCCGCTCCCGGTTCCGGGCAGCGACACGGCGCCCGATCCCACCAATCCCGACTATCTGCAGCAAGTCTCGAACGTGGTCCACGCGCTCAATTCCAATCTCGGCATCATGCCGAGAAATGGCAACGATTTCGTAATCACCCCGCGTTTCGATTACCAGGCCGGCTCGCACGACAGCATCTTCCTGTCGCTGAATCTCAATCGCTTCAGCTCGCCCGGCGGAGTGATCGTTGACCCGACGGTCGCCAACTACGGCCTGCAGTCGCTCGCCAACGCCTATGTGCATGCCTTCGGCGCCACGGTGGGATGGACGCACACTTTCTCCTCGCGGCTGCTGAACGAGTTTCACGCCGGTGCTTCGCAGGACAACGAGATCGCCACCCCCACCGGCCTTGCTCCCAACACGCCCACCATCGTCCTCGATAGCCCCGCGCCGTTCATTCTGGGCAACAATGCGTTCTCGATCGGTAGAGTCTTTGAGAGACAATACTCTCTCGCCGACCGCTTCGACTACGCGATCGGCAAGCACACCCTGCAATTCGGTTTCGACTGGAATCGCTCCTGGGATGCCGACACCGACGACGGAGGCGCCGACCCCAACGAAGCCATCGACTTCGGCTCGCCGCTCGGCCTGTACGAGTTTCCGAATCTCGAAGCCTTTGCCCTGGGCGAATACCTCAACTTCAGTCAGGCTTCGGGAAATCCGGCCTTCGCCTTCGCCGTCCCGTACTACGGATTCTATGTGCAGGACTCCTACCGCGCGCTCTCGCAGTTGACGCTCGAGATGGGCCTGCGCCAAGACTTCCAGGTCTATCCGCAGCCGGTCGAGAACTCCGCGTTTCCGCTGACGGGCCAGTATCCGAATCAATTCCTGCGCCTGGCTCCGCGCTTCGGGTTTTCCTGGCAACCGATGGCAAAGACCGTCCTCCGCGGCGGCTTTGGCGAGTTCTTTACCAATATGAACGGCCTCAACTATCGCAACGCCGTCATCTCCAACGGGCTCTCGTCGCAACAGTCCGAAGTCAGCGCCAGCTACAATTCAGGCGCGCCCAATGCGCAGACGCCAACTTTCCCCACCATTCTTCCCGCAAATTCTCCGCTCTTCGCGGCTTCGCCGGATATCTCCCTCGTCGCGCCGAATTTCCATGCGCCCGTCATTCAGCAGGCGAGTCTCGAGATCGAGCAGGAGATTTTTGCGGGTACCACCATCACAATCGGCACAATGTGGAACCACGGCGTCCATATTCTTTCCGGCAGCGCCTACGACCTGAATCTCTATCCGCTGACAGGCACAACCACGTACATCGTCTGCCCTCCCTCGGCAACCACGGCGCCCTGCAGCGGTCAGTCCATCACCCTGCCCAATATGGATAGCGGACTGCTCGGCGAAGGCCGAATCGACTCCAAGCTCGGCCAGATCGACGAACTCATCAGCCCCGCGCAGAACGTCTACAACTCGCTCTTCGCGCAATTGCAGCGCCGCATGGCGCGCGGCTTGTCGCTCGAAGGCTCCTACACTTTCGCCAAGAGCATCATGCTCGACGGGATGGATTTCAATAACCAATTCGACTTCAGCAATACTCACGCCCCTTCGCTGCTCGATGAGCGGCATCGCGTGAGCCTCGCCGGCGTTTACGAGCCGCACATGGAGAGAATGGCCGCCTCCCACGCCGGCCGCGCTGCGCTTGCCGATTGGCGGCTCAGCACCGTGATGGAATTCTCTTCCGGCCGTCCTTACGCGGGGATGCTGAGTCCGGCATGCACCAGCACGACGCTGTCCTTCGGCAATTGCAACGGCGCCAACGACAACCTGAACGACACCGCTTTCAATGAGGACACCGCCAACACCGCGGGCGGCATCAACGGAGGCGGGCCCACGCCGGGCATCGGTCTGAACTCCTTTTATGGTCCGTGGCTGCAACGGATCGACCTGGGATTGGCGCGCGATATCGAGATCAAGGACAACAGCCAGATCGAACTCCAGGTGCAGTCCTTCAATCTCTTCAACCACGCCAATTACTACGTCCAAAACGGCGATGGAATCAATCAGCTCCAGTACAATCCCATCGGGTCAAACTGCGGCGACGGCATGACGCTCCACCAGACCTGCTACCTGGTCCCCAACTCCGGCCCCGGCAACTTCGGCGCATTGCAGGAAATCAGCCCCGACGGCCTTCCGCGCGTCTTGCAGTTCTCCGCACGCTTTACGTTTTGAAGTGGAAGAATGAGCGGCCCTCACCGGCCCTTCCAGGGATCTATAGCGGTTCCACAGTTGCCATGCCTCCGGAGCCACAGAAGCGAAATGGCTCTTTCCTCAAGAAAGAGCCACCTCGAACCAGACCAGAAACTGGGTGCGGCAACTGCGGAACCGTTCTACTGCGGACTCAACACGTGCGCATCGGGATAGCCGGGGCTCTGCAGGGTCTGCACCTGCATCTGCGGCAGATGAAAGTCGACACCCGCGTCGGCATTCACCTTCTCCGTCGCTGGAATGTCAAGCTGGTCGATCGGAATCACCTGGCGGTGCGCCGCGTCGCCCGCATAGAGAATGGTCGGCGTCAGCACGTAGTTGTGAATCTGCTCCGCTGGGCGGCCGTCCTTGAAGATCAGCGTCACCGCCTCTTCGCTCGACGGCGGCGCAGCGGGTTGCGCACTGGTTGGTCCGTACTGCGGCGCATACGGTCCCAGCGAAGGCCAGGCTGGCGGTGGCTGTTGGGGTCCGTAACCCTGATCGCCATAGCCTTCGTTGTCGGTGCCCGGGTAGCCGTTGTCGCCGTAATCGCCATAGTTTGCGACTGGACCTTGGTCCGAATCGTAGTCATCGCCGTAGTCGAACATCGTCGGATAGCCCGGCCAAATGTACGGGTATACTCCCCAGTAATTCGGCCAGTAGGACGAGATGTAGGGGCCGCGATAGTGATTCCGGTTGAAGTCGCCTGGCCGGTTGGGATAGAACGGACCGCCGGCCCGGTTCGTGTATCCCGGGTAGACCGGTCGCAATCCTCTGCGAAATGTGGGCGCGCCGTAAGGATTCCGCGCCATCATCCGAGGTCGGGCAGCCGATCGAGGCGGAGCGAACGATCGCGCCGGAGCGCTGAATCTGCGGCTGCCCCCGCCGCTGGACCCGCCATGGAACGACGGCGCCGCGTGGCCGCCACCTCCACCGCCGTGTCCGCCGCCATGCTGTGCGCACACCGGCAACGCCAATCCGGCGATGAGGCAAGCGGCTACAGCGTAGCGCTTCATAGCATCATTTTACGCCCGTTTTCGCGCTGGTGACGCGCCAATTCCGCTGCCAGTCGTCCCCCATTCGGGGTAGGATCATCGCCGTGAGCAGACGCTCCAAGTCTCGCGCTGCACGATCGCCCGGCAAGCCGCAGATGCGTTCCCGAATGCTGCTGGTGCTGCTGGTGGCCGTGGCCATGCTATTGATTCTGTTGCGCCTCGCCGAGTTCGCCGGCCACCGCGTGCGGCACCGGCCGGGGATGGGTGCTATGGCCGGTGGCAACGCGATCCGTCTTGCCCATCGCTAGAACCGGACCATGATCGCCGCCGTCGTCGCCGTCTGGTTGCGCCGCAGATCGGGCCACCAGATCGCGTTTAGCCCTGTGCCGCCGTCGTTGTTTCCGGCTGCGATGCAAGCGGCCTCGGCGCTCACCAGGCTGCCGTACCCGAACCCCGAAGGAGCGCCGTTGGCGCACGCATATTGGGTTGGCGCGCCGTTGTCGCCGCCGGGCGGGGTAATGCCGCCACGACCGGTCCAGTAGGGCACGTCGGAGTAGCGGTACCCCTCCTCGAGCCGGAAGGTGATGAATTGGCTGGGCATGTAGTCGAAAGTGACCGTGCCGTCGTGCATCTGGGCGCGGTCGCCGCCGTTCTCGGTGAAGTAGGGCGTGCCGGTCACCGCCGTGGCCGCGTTGATCGGAGGCAATAGCGTCAAGTAGCGGCCAGGGTTGTTCATCTGCCCGCCGCCCAGTGTCACGGCGTACAAATCCTTCTTGAACCAGAAACGCGTGTACGACATCCAGCCCATAAACGCCTGCTTGGGCCTGCCCACCCGCGCGTTATGGCAGTTCACGCCGCCTGAATAAGTCGAACTCGAGCCCATTTCGGGAGAAGCTCCAGTTGGGCTGTAAGGTCCCAAGGCCGGCCCGCCGCCGTACTCGCAGCCCAGGTCGCCGGTGAGTGTAAAGGCGGCCTTGTCGAAGAACCGCTCCGGATGGTCGTAGTATTTCACCTGGGCGCTATAGTCGGCGTGAACGCGCGAGCGGCCGGGTTGGCCGGGATCGTCTTCACCGAGCCCATAGTTATTCCAGACAAAATCCAGATACGGCTTCGGGCGCCAGAGAATCTGCCCGCCGACTCCCGGCTTGCCGTTGGAACGCGCGTACGACTGCCAGCCGTTGATGATCCATGGCTCGATTTTCAGCTTGGCCGTGGGAAACCACTGAATGCGCATGCCGTTGAAGAACCACGGCGTGTTCGACGAAACAAAGGAAGGCTGATAGGCCCAGTTATCGAAGTTATAGTAACTGAACAGGCCGATATAACTGACAAAGATGCCGGCGTCGACATTCAGCCCGTGCTGCACGTCCCAGTGGTAGCCGCCCCAGCCTTCGGAGATGTACTTATACGCGCCGGTCAGGTCCCAGCTTCCCCGCACCACGCTGGGATCGTTGCGCGGCGTGGTCACCCCGAACATGCCGTCCATGGTCAGTAGCCGGCCGCGCACGTTATCGATGCGAATGTCGCCGCCGATGCTGAGTTGCTCGAGCTGCCACTCGTCGGAACGAAAGCTCTCCGTCGAGCCGCCCATGGTGTCATCCTTGGGATGGTTGTAATCGACAATGTAATTCGCGTCGGCGCGAAACTCCGGCGTGAAATACTTCGTGCTCCAGGGGCTGTCGGAAGCGTGGCCGTTGCTGTTCAGCCAGGTCCAGTCGCCGGGGAACGGCTCGCCCTTGCTCGTGGTTTGCGCGCCGATCTCGGCAGGAGCCTGCGCAGCTTGCGGAGCCGGCAAAGGCGATTGCAGGATCGGCGCGGGAGATGCGGCAGGGCGCGAGGACACGATGCCGTCGCCGGCGATCAGATCCTTTTCGGCCGCTTTCAGCGCCGCGGCATCGGCGCTGTCGGCCAGTGCCGCAGCCCGCTGTTCGCGCAGCTCGCGCTCCAATTCGTCCACGCGCCGCTTGAGCGCCTCGATCTCCTGCTCGACCGTAGGCTTAGGTTCTTGCGCCGTGGCAGCAGCCGGTGGGCGAGCCGCGTTCGGCGCGGTATCTGTTGCGGCGATGTTCTCTTGTCCCGGATCGGTCGAACTGGCTTGCGACCGTGCGAAGAGAGCAAAACTGACGGCAAGAACTGCCGCCATTCCTGACCTGAAAGCGTTTTTCATATTCAGAACCCGACCCGTCCCGCGAGGTCTGATAACGGCAGTGGGTCAGTCTGAAGGGTTCGGGCTTTTGCCCGTACTTTTTTGGAGGGTACGGGCTTCAGCCTGTACGTTATTTGCCCAAAAAGACTCGGAGGCCTTTGCCCCTGAGGGAAACTGACCCGACTACCTTGATGACGGCTTCGCCTCGCGCCTGTGATATTGGATACGGCTGCGCGTAAATTTTCCGTAAAGCGATCGTTGCGTCTTCATTAAGGCGACGGTGAATTCACCTGGCATATCGAGCAGGCCTGCCCTTTTCAACGAGCCGGATCGTCGATAAGAAACCGCTCAAAACTCAGCCATTACACTGGTCGAGACGGTAAAACCGAACCGCGGCGCCGCGCGCCTTGCGACCGGTTCGGTTTGCAGGAAACCCTTCGATGGGACTGAACTCGCTGGACCTCGCGGTCATCGTGGCATACCTGGCGGGCGTCACGCTCTTCGGAATGCGCTTTCGCGCCAGGCAGGGCACGGTCAGGGACTACTTCCTTGCCGGCAACGCGGCTCCGTGGTGGGCCATCTCGCTTTCCATTGTGGCCGCCGAGACCAGCACGCTCACCATCATCAGCGTACCGGGGCTGGCCTATGAAAGCGACTTCCGCTTTCTGCAGCTCGTCATCGGCTACCTGGTGGGCCGCGTCATCGTCAGCTTTCTGCTCATCCCGCATTACTTTCGCGGCGAGCTGGTCACCGCGTACCAGTTGATTGAGCGGCGATTCGGGCAGCGCCTGCGTTCGTACACCGCGGGACTTTTTCTCCTAACTCGCGCCGCGGCCGAAGGCGTGCGCGTCTTTGCGATCGCCATCGTCGTACGCGTCGCCTTGGCCGGCGTGTTGTCTGGGTTGAGCGATTTTGGCCGCGATGTGGCTGCGATCTCTGCCGTCACGCTGCTCACCCTGCTCTACACTTTCCAAGGCGGCATGGCCGCCGTGATCTGGACCGATGTGGTGCAACTGACGATCTACATTGCCGGCACCATTCTGGCGGCCTTCACGATTCTGCATCGCATTCCGGGAGGATGGGCAACCGCGCACGCCATGGCAGGCCATGCGGGAAGATTCCGCGTCTTCGATTTCTCGTGGAATCTCTCGGCAACGTACACTTTCTGGTCGGGCGTGATCGGCGGCGCTTTCCTCACTACGGCGAGCCACGGCACCGATCAGTTGATCGTGCAGCGGTTGCTGTCGGCGCGCAGCGAAACGCAATCGAAGCTCGCGCTGCTCTCGAGCGGCGTGGCTATCTTGTTCCAGTTCGCGCTTTTCCTCCTCGTCGGAGCTTTGCTGTTCGCCTTTTACAAGCTGTTTCCGCCCGCGGCTGCCTTTGCGCGCAGCGACGCGATCTTTCCGGCATTCATCGTGAACCGCATGCCCCATGGCGCCAGCGGTCTGCTCATCTCCGCCATTCTCGCCGCGGCCATGTCGAACCTGAGCGCCGCACTGAACTCACTCTCTTCGACAACGATTGTCGACTTCTATTCGAGAATCCGGCCGCAATCGACCGAAGTACGCCGCGTGCAGCTTTCGCGTTGGGCGACGGTCGGGTGGGGCGTATTGCTCTTCGCATTGGCGATTCTGGCCCGACGCGGCGGCACGGTGCTCGAAATGGGCTTGTCGATCGCTTCGGTGGCCTACGGAGCGCTGCTCGGCGTTTTCCTTCTGGGCGTCCTCACCCAATCCGCCAAGGAAAATGGCGCCATCGTGGGAATGCTCTTCGGATTTGCTCTGAACCTGTTCTTGTGGCGGTTTACCGCCGTGCCCTTCACCTGGTGGGTTGCCATCGGCAGCATCGGCACGTTCCTCGCCGGATATCTCGCCAGCCATCTCGGATCGCCGCACTCTTCGCCAACGCTCGTTCCAGCCAACGAAAGGAGAAAGGTCTGATGGTCAGACCACTTGGGATGGGAAAGTCATCCTGCCGGTTTTCGGCACTGATTTTTGCCGCGGTCGCGCCACTCCTGCCGGCCGCGGGCCGCGCGCCACAGCCGCCGCAGAGTCCCGGATTCTCCAATATCGACGCGATCATGAATCGCGCCGTCGCCGAAGGCAACATTCCCGGCGGCGTGGTGCTCGTCGGCCACAACGGCAGCGTGGTCTATCACAAGGCCTTCGGCATGCGTTCGCTCGAGCCCACGCGTGAGCCCATGACCACGGATACCATCTTCGACCTCGCGTCGCTCACCAAGTGCATTGCCACCACCACCGCGATGATGCAGCTTTTCGAAGACGGCCGCGTGCGGCTCAACGACCCGGTATCGAAGTACCTGAAAGAATTCGCGCAGAACGGCAAGCAGGACATCACCATTCGTGAGCTGATGACGCATTATTCCGGCCTTCCCCCCGATCTCGATCTCTCCGCGCCCTGGCAGGGCCGCGACGCGGCCTATCGAATCGTCATGGCCGAAAAGCTGCAGAATCCACCGGGTTCGCGCTTCGTTTACAGCGACATCAACTTCGAAACCCTCGGCTTCCTCATCGAACAGGTCACCGGCGAATCGCTCGACAGCTACACTGCCCGGCACATCTTTGGCCCAATGGGCATGAAAGACACGCGCTTTCTGCCGCCCAAGGAATGGATTCCGCGTATCGCTCCCACGCAATACGACGAACACGAAGTGATGCTGCGCGGCGTGGTGCACGACCCCACGGCGCGGCGCATGGGCGGCGTGGCCGGCCACGCAGGCCTGTTCTCAACCGCCGGCGATCTCTCCAAATTCGCGCAGTCGCTGCTCAGCGGTTCGCCGGTGCTGAGCCCCCTGGCGATTGAAAAAATGTCGACGCCGCAACAGCCGCCCAACGCATCGAGCCAGCGCGGGCTGGGCTGGGACATCGACTCGCCGTTCTCGACCAATCGCGGCGAGCTCTTACCGGTGGGCTCGTTCGGCCACACCGGATTTACCGGCACGTCGTTGTGGATCGATCCGGTGACGGACACCTACATTATCATCCTCACCAACGCGGTCCATCCGCGCGGCCACGGATCGGCGATTGCGCTGCGCTCCGAGATCGCAACCGCCGTCGCCTCCGCGTTCCATCTCACCGTCTCTGAAAAAGACAAGCTGCGCCTGGCGCGCATCACGGGTTACAACGAGTCCATGATGGCCGCGCGCCGCATTGTCGCGCGCAACGGCGAGGTGAAGAACGGCATCGACGTGCTCGAAAGCCACGACTTTCGCGAGCTGCAGCCGGACGCAGCGCATCCGCGCAAGATCGGCCTCGTCGCCAACCAGACGGCCATCGATCGCCAGGGCCGCCGCACGGCCGACGTCCTGGCTCATGTACCGGGCCTTCAACTCGCCGCCATCTTCAGCCCCGAGCACGGTTTCGAAGGCAAGCTCGACACCACCGCGATCGGCAACTCGCGCGACCCAGCGACCGGCGCACCGGTCTATAGCGTCTATGGCGCCACCGATGCGCAACGCCGCCCGCCCGCCGATGCCCTCGCGAGCCTCGACGCGATCGTCTACGACATTCAGGACGTGGGCGTTCGCTACTACACCTACGAAACCACCCTGGGATATTTTCTTGAAGCTGCGGCGAAGGCCGGCAAGGAGATCGTCGTCCTCGATCGGCCAGATCCGCTGGGCGGCGCTTACGTGCAAGGCCCCGTCGCCGATGCCGGACGCGAATCGTTCGTCAGCTATTGGCAAACGCCGGTGCGCCACGGCATGTCCATCGGCGAGCTGGCTCGGCTGTTCAACGGCGAACGCAAAATCGGCGCCAAGCTCACCGTGGTTCCCATGCAGGGCTGGGTGCGCGGCGACTGGTTCGACTCGACCGGAGAAACCTGGACGAATCCCTCGCCAAACATGCGCGACATCAACGAAGCAGCGCTGTATCCCGGCATCGGCATGATCGAGGCGACCAATGTCTCCGTCGGCCGCGGCACCGATACGCCATTTGAGCTCGTGGGCGCGCCGTGGATCGATCCGGCGGCTCTTGCCGGGTATCTCAACGCACGCGAGATCGACGGAGTGCGCTTCGTTCCGGTGCACTTCACGCCGTCAAGTTCGATCGATGCGAATCAGCTCTGCGGTGGCGTGAATCTGGTCCTCACCGATCGCAACGCGCTCGACGCGCCGGAACTGGGAATAGAAATCGCGTCGGCTCTGCTCAAGCTGTATCCAAGCCAATACAGAATCCCAGGACTGGATACGCTGATGGTGAACAAGGCGAGCTTCGACGCGCTCGCTGCCGGCGAAGATCCGCGCCGCATTGCCGAGGACTGGCAGGATGAAGACGCGAAGTTCGAGGCTCTCCGCGCGCCTTATCTGCTCTATTAGGGAGTCGGAGCGGCAATGTTATCTTCGCTTCTTTTGTGGACATCGTCTGTTCGGACGATTATGGGCCCTCCCGCGGACGCAAGCGCCCGGCCGGTTCCTGCTTGAGCCGCCGGGGCGGCCGTTATAAGCTGCGAGCGTGGCGGAGAACAGCGCGGATATTCTCATCGTCGGAGCAGGGATCATCGGCCTGGCCCATGCATGGGTCGCTGCGAAAGCTGGTCGAAGCGTCATTGTCCTCGAGCGGCGCGCCGCGGCGATGGGCGCCTCGATTGCCAATTTCGGCTTGCTCTGGCCCATCGGCCAGCCCGCCGGGAGAATGTTCTCGCTGGCGATGAACAGCCGCGATCTGTGGCTCGAAGTTCTCGCCGCGGCGAAGATTCCCCATCGCCCTACCGGCTCGCTCCACGTCGCGTGCCGCGATGACGAAGCGCGGGTCGCGCAGGAGTTCGCCGCTCTTGGCCCTGACTTCGGATACCGGTGCTCCTGGCTTGATCGGAATCAAGCACTAGCGCGTTCGCAGGCTCTCCATCCCGAATCGCTGCTCGGCGCCCTCTGGAGCGAGACGGAAATCATGGTCAATCCGCGCGAGACCCTGCGCCGGATTCCGCAATTCCTTTTTGAGCGCTACGGCATTCAATTCCTTTGGAACTGCCCTGTCCTGGAGATCGCGCACCCGAATGTTCGCACCACGCGCGGCACGTTCAGGGGCGAGCGCGTCATCGTTTGTCCAGGCGCGGATCTCGAAACTCTTTACCCCGACTTCGCGCAACAAAGCGGGATGGCGCTCTGCAAGCTGCAGATGTTGCGCACGCCGCCGCAGCCTGCAGGATGGGAACTCGGCGCGGCGCTGGCCGGCGGATTGACTTTTCGTTTCTATCCCTCCTTCGGCATCTGCCCTTCTTTGCCGGCACTGCGCGATCGCATCGCTCGCGAAACGCCCGAATACGACCGCTTCGGCATCCACACCATGGTTTCGCAAGCGCCGTCGGGCGAGCTCACTCTGGGGGACTCGCACGAATACGGTGCGCAGGTTTCTCCTTTCAATCGAGAAGAAGTGGACGCGCTGATCCTGCGCCATATCAAAAGCTTCATTCGCGTGCCCGATCTCACGATCGCAGAGCGCTGGCATGGAGTGTATGTCAAGCACCCCCGCGAACCCTACGTGCGCTTTGCGCCGGAGGCGGGAGTTGAGGTGATCGCCGCGCTCGGCGGCGCCGGCATGACGCTCAGCTTCGGGGTGGCCGCCGAGACCTTTGCCGGCCAATGCACAGAGGATGCCGTTCATGAATCCTGAGCGAAGACTGCGCGCAGTGATGCTCGACTGGGCCGGCACAACAGTCGATCACGGATCCATGGCGCCGGTCATCGCACTGCAAGCCCTCTTCGCGCGCTACGAAATCGTGCTTCCCGATCAAGATGTGCGGCGCGACATGGGGCTGCTCAAGCGCGATCATATCCGGGAAATCCTCACTCTTCCCGAGGTTCGCGCCAAGTGGCTCGCTTTCACCGGCCGCGAACCCGGGGAAGGAGATGTCGCCAGCCTCTTTGAGGAATTCATCCCTTTGCAGAAGACGATCCTTCCCCAGCATTCGATGCTGATTGAGGGAGCGGCCGAAACGGTGGCCAGATGGCAGCGCCGCGGTCTCCGCGTCGGGAGCACCACCGGTTACACGCGCGAGATGCTCGAGCCGATTCTTGCTCAGGCGATTGCCGGCGGCTACCGGCCCGATGCGACTGTGTGCCCCGATGAAGCAGGCGCAGGCCGCCCGGCGCCCTGGATGCTGATGCGCAACGCGCAGCTTCTCGATGTGTATCCGCCATCGGTTTGCGTCAAGATCGGCGACACGGTGAGCGACGTCGAGGAGGGAATCAACGCGGGCATGTGGACGATTGGCGTGACACGGACCGGAAATCTAGTGGGGATGGACGCGGCCGGTTTGGCGCAGTTGCCAGTGGAAGCGAAAGCCCGCAAGCTCAAGACCGCCGAAGAAAAATTGCGCCACGCCGGTGCCGATTTTGTGGCCCAGAGTGTCGTGGAGTGTGACGGCATCCTGGAGCAGATCGACCGGCGATTGAGAGACGGAGAATCGCCGGGGAGCCGCAAATGAAAAACGCTCCGTCGTGCGCCCTGCTTCTTTGCCTGTCGCAACTTGGGTTTTGCGCTTCGGTTTTCACCACGCGCCTCGACGACCCCAAAGCCGTCTATCTCACGGCTCTTGAATTCGGCGCTCGCGCCGACGGCGTCGCCGACGACAGCGCCGCCATACAGGCAGCGCTCGACAAGGCCTGGAGCTCTGCCCGCGAAGGCATCGTCTTCATTCCTTCCGGCCGCTATCGCATCTCGCGGACGATCTACGTCTGGCCTGGCGAGCGCGTCTTCGGCTACGGCGCCACGCGGCCGGTCCTCGTGCTCGGCGACCACACGCCGGGATTCCAAAAAGGCGTGGGCGTGATGGTGATCTTCGCGGGTGCAAAGCCGGGGGACCAATCCGTGTGGGGCGGGCGCGTGCCTTTTTCGCCTCCGGGCACCGTCCCGCCGAATGACGCAATCGCCGATGCCAATCCCAGCACGTTTTACTCGGCGATGAGCAACATCGACATTGAGATCGGCGCGGGGAATCCGGCGGCGATCGCCGTTCGCTTTCATGTCGCGCAGCACTCGTATCTAAGTCACATGGATTTTCATCTTGGCTCGGGCCTCGCCGGAATCTACCAGGTGGGCAACGAGGCCGAGGATCTTCATTTCTACGGCGGCCGCTACGGCATTCTCACCGAAAAGACTTCGCCCGCGTGGCAGTTCACGCTCCTCGATTCAACCTTCGACGGCCAGCGTGAAGCCGCGATTCGCGAGCACGAGGCGGGTCTCACGCTGATTCGCGACAGCTTCGACAATGTGCCGACGGCGATCGATATCGACCCGCAGTATTCCGACGAGCTGTGGGTAAAGGATTGCCGCTTCGAGAATATCTCAATTGCCGCGGCCGTGTTCGGCAACGAGAAAAGCCCGCTCACAGAAGTAGGCTTCGAAAATGCGATCTTGAAGAACGCCCCGGCCTTCGCGCGGTTTCGCGAAAGCGGGACGACCGTCCCAGCGAAAGCCGCAATCTACCGTGTCAAGGAGTTCAACTTCGGCCTGATCGTGCCTCAAGAGGGCGCAATGGGCGTCATCGGCATGCGCTACGACGCCGCGCCCCTTGCCGCGATGCCGGCGCCCCGGCCGCCCGCGATTCGCTCGCTGCCTCCGACCAGCGAGTGGACGAATGTGCATGAGCTTGGCGTGAAGGGCGACGGCGAAACCGACGACACGCCGGCGAT
Source organism: Acidobacteriaceae bacterium (assembly GCA_030040655.1). Taxonomy (GTDB): domain Bacteria; phylum Acidobacteriota; class Terriglobia; order Terriglobales; family Acidobacteriaceae; genus Telmatobacter. Next base: position 16,042 of record JASHTH010000320.1, read on the forward strand.
CCAACATGCTATCGAGACGAATCGCGTGTTGTACCTTCCCAGCGGCCATTACGTCGTCAAAGATACTCTCCGGCTCAAGCCGGACACCGTGCTCATCGGGTTGCACCCGACGCAGACGCAGTTCGATCTGCCCGATTCGACGCCGGCCTACGAAGGCGTTGGCCCGCCAAAACCGGTAATCGAAGCCCCCGCGGGCGGCCACAACATTCTCAGCGGTATTGGAGTCTCCACCGGCGGCATCAATCCGCGCGCGGTCGGCGTGCTGTGGAAGGCAGGTGAAGACTCTCTCATCGACGACTTACGTTTTCTCGGCGGTCACGGCAGCGGGACGAATCCCTACAACAACAACCACACGGCCGACTCCGACATTCGCCGGCGCTGGGACGGGCAATATCCCAGCCTTTGGATCGCCGACGGCGGCGGTGGAACCTTGGCCGACATCTGGACCCCGGACACTTTCGCGCAGGCAGGATTCTATGTCTCAAACACCAAAACGCCCGGCCACGTCTACGAACTATCCACCGAACACCACGTCCGCAGCGAGATCAAGTTCGATCACGTCGAGAACTGGGACGTGAATGCGCCACAGACCGA
>JASHTH010000041.1 GCA_030040655.1 Acidobacteriaceae bacterium
CCGCGCCTGCGCCGCCGACCGATGCGTTTCTCACCATCCATTCCACTCCTAACGCCTCGCTGAGCATCGACGGCGCCGCACAGGGCAAGGCGGACGCCCGCGGCGATCTGATCGTTACGGTCAAGCCGGGCAGTCATGCCCTGAGTCTTGGGCTCGATGGCTACCAGACCTCGAACCTGAACTTGAGCGTCAAGGCCGGCGAGCGCAAAGACATCTTCAATACTCTGAATCCGATTCCCGTCAAGGCGGCGCCGTCGGCTCCGACGGCGGTGTTCACGGCCTCTTCGCAGACGATCGAACAGGGCCAGTCGGTGACGTTGAACTGGCAGACAGCCAACGCCAGCGAGGTCACGATCGACAACGGGGTGGGACCGGTGAGCTCTTCCGGCCAGAGGGATGTGACGCCCGGCGGAAGCACGACCTACGTGCTCACTGCCAAGGGCGAGGGCGGAACGCAACAGCGGACGGTGAGCGTGACCGTCGAGGCGAAGAAGCAGCAACCGCAGCAGCAACAGCCGCCGCCACAACCGCAACCACAGACACAACCTGTCGATGAGTCCGAGCCCATCCGGAGCCTGGTCGGGAGCTTCAACTCTGCGCTGGCCTCCCATAACGTCAGCGGAATGCTGGCCGTGTTCCCGGGCTATAAGGAGGCCAAGAAATGGCAGGATACCTTCAAGGCCGTGCCGGGGATGAAGGTCAACGACGCCTGTCCTGACGCGGGCTTGAACATTTCGGGCGATACGGCCAGCTGGAATTGCTCGATCAGCATTGTGACTCCAGGCAATTCGCCGCCGCCTCCATCGAGGATTCGCTTTACGCTCGTCAAGCGCAATGGTTCCTGGACGATCACCGAGTGGCGATAGCCGGGAATTCAGGAAGAGCATTCATTCGGGTAACGAATGGGCGGCGTCGAAAGGTAATCAGGCCTTCGCAAAGAAGATTCTTGACCTTTGTATGGTGCAGTCCTAGAATGAACCACGTTTCAGCACCCGACGAATTCGACTCTCGATTTAGAGCCTGCTTCTGGAAGTTCTTCATTGCCGGACTCAGCCTTTAAGAAACGCTTTCAAGGCTGCCACCACGATAGTTGGGGGTCGTGGTATCTCCGCTCAGAATGCGGTTCATTTTGATCTCCGGTTTTCTTCTTCGAGCGGTGTGAGTGCTGTCACAACCGGCTTGCGGTGATCGCAGCGATTTCGGGGATCGCCTTGCTCACGCGGACGGCAAGAATACTCCTGTGTTCTCCCCGATCATTCAAATCTGCAGTATCGGAGATCTAAGATGGTGCGGCGAATCAATGATTCTTCGTCGAGTCGGTTGCTGTGGACTGCCCTTTTGCTTGCGTTCTGCTCGATCTTCGCGCGTGCCCAGTCTGCGGGATCAGCCCAGCAGCGCACCGCGACGGGGGCCCAATTCGTCATCGCGCCCGCGCTCGCCGTGCCGACGGCGCCCACCAGCGTCGCCGTCGGCGACGCGAACGGAGACGGCAGACCGGATCTGGTGATCACCCGGGAAGGCTCAGGCAGCGTGACCGTCTTTCTCGGCGACGGCAAGGGCGGCTTCGACGCGGGCGTTGAGTACCCAGCCGGAACCACGCCCGGACATGTGCTGCTCAAGGATCTGAGCGGGCATGGAAGACTCAGCATCGTGGTCGCCGACGCCGCCACCGGCGCCATCAACGTGTTGCGCGGCAATGGCGACGGAACCTTCGGCAAGCCGGAGACCTACGCAGCGATCGCGCACCCGATCGCAATCGCGGCCGGCGACTTCGGCGGCAATGAGAGAGTCGATCTGGCCGTAGCATCGGCGACCGGAATCGCCGTGCTGGCAAACGACGGCGAAGGACGTTATTCCGCGGCTGCCAACCTGCCGCTCAGCCATCCGGCTGCCGCATTGGCCACGGCCGATTTGAAGGGGAATGGGCATCACGATCTCGTGGTTGCCAATGCCGACGGGACGCTGTCGGTTCTGCTCAACGACGGCCACGGGCACTTTGAGGGACTGTCCGCAGCGAAGATCGCTTCGGGCGCCTTGACGTCGATCGCAGCGGGCGACTTCCGCGGCGAAGGAAGAGCCGATCTTGCGGTTACGGTGGGCAAAACCAACGAACTGATCGTCCTTCTCGGAAAAGGCGACGGCAGCTTTGAGCCCGGCAGCGGCACCACCGTGGGCAATGGCCCCGCAGCGGTCCTTGTGGCCGATCTGAAGGGCGATGGCGGCAGCGATCTGATCACCGTCAACCAGGCGGCGAACACGTTCAGCGTGCTCATGGGCAAGGGGAACGGCACATTTAAATCGCCCGTCGACTTCACCGCCGGCAATTCTCCTTTCGCCATCGCCGCCGCCGATTTCAACGGTGACGGACATAGCGATCTGGCAATTCTGAACAGCGGAGACAAGTCGATCAGCCTGCCGCTGGGCCGCGGCGATGGAACGTTTCAGGCCGCCCCTGCCTACCGATCGCAGCTCGAGCAAAAGGCAATGGCCGCCGGAGACCTGCGCGGCACCGGCCGGTCCGATCTGGTGGTCACCAACTTCTGCGGCAACGATCCTACCTGCAGAAGCAAGGGGACAGCAGACGTTTTGTTCGCGAATGCAGACGGCACGTATCAGCACAGCGAGACCTACACGCTGGGCAACGGGCCGGTGGCCGTGGCCTTGGCCGATCTGAACGGAGACAAGAAGCTCGACCTGATTGCCATCAACCAAATCGACAAGACGCTGATGGTGATGCCCGGCATCGGCAAGGGCAAGTTCGGCGAGCCGCAGACATATTCCCTCACCGCCAGCCCGCGCGCGCTCTACGTGGGCGACTTCAACGGAGATGGGCATCCCGACGTGGCGATCGCCACCGATTGCGGCCGCAAAACCTGCCCGGATCCGGGCACTGTCGACATCTGGCTGGGAAGCGGCGACGGCAAGCTGGCTCTCGCGCAGTCGTATATCGCCGGTTATTCGCCGGACTCGATCGCGGGCGGCGATCTGCGCGGAACCGGCCATCTCGATCTGCTGGTGGCCAATCGCTGCGGCGATTCGAGCTCGTGCCAAGCGAAGGGAACGGCCAGCCTGCTGAAAGGCGATGGCAAGGGCAGGTTCGCCGATGGCGGAGAAATCGAGCTGGGCGATGCGCCTTCGGCGATCGCGCTCGCCAACTTGGCCGGCAAAGGGCTGGACCTGATCGTCGCCGAAGGCGGCACCAACATCGTCGGCGTGCTGCAAGGCGATGGAAAAGGCGGATTCGGCGGCTTGAGGCGCTACCTGGTCGGCGAGGAGCCTGCGGCGCTGGCGATCGCCGATTTCAACGGCGACGGCTGGCCAGATGTGGCCGTTGCCAATTTCAAATCGTCGACGGTCAACGTGCTCTACGGAACCGCCGAAGGTGTGCTCCATCGCGGCGCCACATTGCCCGTAGGCGCAGGACCGGAAGCGCTGGCCGCTGTGGCCAACGGCAAAGGCAAGCCGGCGAACCTGGTCACGGCCAACGGAAACAGCGGGGCGACACCGATGGGCACGGATATCACATTGCTCCGGGTCCATGCCGACACGAGCACACCCACGACTGTGACCCCCGTGAGCGCCGCTACATCCCCCGATACCGTGGATGACTCCGAGGTTCTTAGCGCGAAGGTGAACGGCACGGCGGGAACGGCGCCGACCGGCACGGTGGCGTTCACAAGCGCCATTACGCCCACCACCGACATTGTCTGCTCGGAATCGACCGACGATCCCAAAGACAACGTGGTTCCGTTCTCCAGCTCCGATGCCGCCGCGGGGACGGCGACCGCGACCTGCACGACGACCAATCTCGAGGGAGGGAGCGACACGATTACGGCGACCTACTCGGGGGACGCTACTTACACGGGTAGCTCCGGCGACACGCCGCTGACCATCAACGCCACCGATACGACGACGACCGTGTCCACGCCCTCCACGCAAGCGGATGACACCTTAGACTTGGTCGTTACCGCCGCTGCGGCTCCCACCAATCCGCCCGCCAATCCCGCGGGCACGGTTCCGATCGGCGGCGTCGGCGCGTTCTCCATCGATGGCAGTTCCTTTGCGCCTTGCTCCAGCCAGGGCATGACCTTTGACTCAACCACAGGAACGGCGAGTGCAAAGTGCACGATCCCTGCCGGCACGCTCTCCGACGGCCTGCACTTTCTGAGCACTTCGTTCAGTTCAAGCAGCTCGAGCAACTACGCCGGCAGCTCCGGCTTTGCGTTCATCTCCGTCGGCGGCACGTCCCAGACGGTAATCAAGTTCCTGGGCACACTGACCGTCGACGCGGCCTCCGCTTCCAAGGTCCAGATCCAGGCGACCGTCAGCAAGCTTGTCGGCGGAACGGGCACTCCCTCGGGGACGGTCACTTTCTCCGGCACCGCGCCGGGATGCGGCTCGCCCGAGGTGGAAGTGACTTTGAGCTCCGGCGTAGCCACCTGCACTCCGACCGCCTCCAGCCTTGGCGCGGGTTCGTATTCCGTCACGGCGACCTATAATCCCGACTCGGCTTCGACATACTTCACCAGCAACTCCGGCGCCCAGAACCTGTCGATCGGCCAAGTCACTCCGACAACGACCTCGACGGCGACGACAGCAACCATCGATGTGCCGTATACCCTTAGCGCGACCGTGAATCCGCCCAGCGGCACGGCACCCGCCAACGAGGTGCCGATCGGCGGCACGATCACGTTCAAGAACGGCGCTGCGTCGATCGCCGGCTGCAGCAGCGCGATTCCTGTCTCCTACGACATCACCACGGGGAAGGCGATAGCCACGTGCACACCGACGATCACCAGCCCCGACAACCTCCCCGCAACCCCATCCTCACCCGCAACCCCGGATACTATTACGGCGACATACTCCGGAGACACCAACTACCTTGCGGGAACCGCAGATCAGTTCTCGCTGACCATCAACCAGCAAAGCACCACAGCTACGCTGAGCCCCTCCGCGAATCCCTCTTCGGTCGGCCAGCAGGTCACCTTCACGGTTACTGTCGCTCCTCCTGCTGGAGTGCCCGCGTCTGTCCAACCCTCCGGTTCGGTCACGTTCACTTATAATTCGGGCACAGCGATCCCCGGATGCACCAGCGCAGTCACCCTATCTTTCAACGCGAGCACCGGCTACACCGCCCAGTGCACCCCGTCGTCCTCGTTTTTCGCTTCGGTGGGCAGCGATACGATCAGCGCGGCCTACTCCGGCGACACCAACTATAAAGGCAGCACTTCGAATAGCGTTACAGAGAATGTAGTGGCCAACCTCACGGTGACCACGCTGGGTGTGCCGCCTAGCAGCACTTACAGCGGAGCTTCGACTGTCAACCAGGCGGTTGTCCTCACCGATACGATTACGCCCAGCGGGAGCGTGGCGCCCACAGGGAACGCAACCTTTACCTCCAACGGCAATCCGATCATTGCGCCCGGATGCGGGACGCTGGGCGTAGTGTCGGTGAGCAAAAACGGCTCCGGCAATTACACCGCGGTGTGCACTACCGCCGGCCTGCCGCTGGGCACGAACAACGTCGTGGCCACCTATTCCGGCGACAAGAACTACGGCAGCGGCGTAGCCACGGGAACGCAGTCGGTTAGTCCCGTTGCGTCCACAGTCGTGGCCATCACGCCCA
>JASHTH010000321.1 GCA_030040655.1 Acidobacteriaceae bacterium
TTACTTTGCAATTAAATCCGGGAACGGCCACGCTCAGCCTGAGCGCGAGCAGCATCGCATTTGGCGATGTGTCGGTAAATGCCCCGGCGACGCAGTCGCTGACATTGACTTCGAGCGGCACGGCGGCCTTGACCATCAGCGCGGCGACGGTGAGCGGAGCGGGGTTCAGCGTGTCGGGAGTGACGTTTCCGGTGACCTTGAATGTGAATCAGACGGCGACGCTGGATGTGGAGTTCGATCCGGCGACGGCGGGAGCGGCGACCGGATCGCTGACCCTTTCGAGCAATGCATCGAGCGGGGGGACGGCGACGGTAGCGCTGAGCGGCACGGGAGAGGCAGTTGCCTACCAGGCGAATTTATCCTGGGATCCGCCGAGCGACACCAGCGATCCGATTGCCGGGTACAACGTTTATCGGGCGGTGGATGGGACCGGCAGCTACCAACTGCTAAATTCTTCGGTCGATGCGCAGACGAGCTACGCGGATACCACTGTGGAAGACGGCGCCTCATACGATTACTACGTCGAAACGGTCGATAGCTCGGGAAACTCGAGTGTTCCTTCCAGCGTGGTCACTGTCGCTATTCCATAGACCCAGAACCAGAAAACTAAGGGGTGTTCCCAGGCCGGGCCTGAGCAACAATTCAGGTCCGGCTTACTTTTTGCCGGCGAAGGTAGGGGATTGGCGGCCTCATCGCCGTGCCGGATCGTAGAGCCGACAGAATCGCCGGGGCGGAATGCGTCAGCGATCGCATGCCCGAGGTTGCCCAAAACGACCTCAGAGCCCTTTGCCGCACAGCGGAGCCTTCTCCACCCTTCGATGGGGGCTTGACCCGACCGGCAGGCGGAGGACAAGGCAACCGCGGCGGCGATAGTGTTTGTGCGGGCAGCCCCGTCCAATTTCAAGTTCCTCTTCCTCAGACGGTTCCCTGCCGCCTTATCGCAATTGCTAAGTCACTGTGTTCCGAAGGCGCGACACTTCAGCCGACGCGACCACAAGGAGCGGCGACCCGACACGGAACTCAAAGGGCCGCAGCGACTCAGGAATTGCCGCAGCAAAACGGACTGCACCCTACGACGTCTGTGGTTTTGCTAGGGAGTCCCGCGCAGGAATTTGCGTTAAAGGAGCCGTCAATTCGATGAGTCGAGATCGTCTGGCAAGGGTTTGTGCTGCAATCGCGTGGGTTGCAGCTGTTGCGGCAATCGGTCGCGCGCAGGTACCGATGGGCAGCATCAACGGGATCGTTACCGATCCTAAGGACGCAGTGGTTTCCGGCGCGCATGTGACGGCCGTGAGTTCGACCCAAGGCGTTTCGCACGAAACAACCACGAACAGCAGCGGCCTGTATACGCTGCCGGACCTTCCCGCCGGCCCCTACGACTTGAAGATCGAGCAGCCGGGATTCGCTGTGAGTGAATTCAAGAGCGTTCAGATCGAGGCCGGCCGCAGCACGACGATCGACGCCAAGCTGAAGATTGCGCAGGCGGGCTCGACCGTGGAAGTCAACGCGTCTGAGACGATGATCGACGTGACACAGTCGATGATTCAGGGGCAGGTAACGTCGGACACGATCGAGAGCATCCCCCTGAACGGCAGGAATTTTCTGGAGCTGGCGTACCTGGTCCCCGGCAACCGGCCGGCGCCCACGTTCGATCCCACTAAGACCAACACGCTCGAAGTCAGTTCGGCAGGCGGCTTTGGCCGTGGCGGCAACATCACAGTGGATGGCGCCGATAACAATGACGAGGTGGTGGGCGGAACGCTGTCGAACTTCCCTGAAGATTCGGTGCAGGAATTTCAGATCGCGACGGGAAGATTTACGGCCGAAGTCGGCCGCTCGGGGAACAGCATTGTCAATATCGTGACCAAGTCGGGCACCAACCATTATCACGGCTCGGCGTTCCTCTTCGAGCGCAACCGCAATCTCCAGGCGCTGCCGGCGACCTTCGATCGCGACCTGCCGACGCCGCCGTTTGATCGCGAGCAGACCGGTGGCTCGGTCGGAGGACCGGTCCGGACGGATAAGGCATGGTGGTTTTCGTCGTTCGAATTTCGCGATCAGAATGCGGCACTGCAGACCGGAACTCGCGATTTTGCCAACGATACGATTCTGAATACTTCTGCTCCGGCGCCGCTGCGCGAGGCGTTGTGGTCGACGCGGTTCGACGAGCAGTTCGGGCCGCACAACAGCCTGATGGGCCGTTATTCGTTCGACCGCTCGACAGACACGGCGGAAGCGACCCCATCAGAAACGACGCCTGCATTCACCGCGGCCGAACGGCAGAACTCGCTGAACCGGTTCAATTCCGCGGTGGTGGGCTGGACATCGGTGCTTGGCCCTACGCACGTGAATGCGCTGACGTTCCACTACGACAATTTCTACAACGATATCCCACCGTTCGGGCAGAATGCGCCGACGACCGACCCGCCGCTCGGGCTTACAAACGAGCTGATCTTTCCCGACTTGGCGGATGGAGCAAATTTCAACCTGCCGCAGATCACGCACCTCAACCGAGTTCAGGTTCGCGACGGATTCACGTGGACGCACGGCAAGCACACGTTGCACTTCGGTCCTGAGTTTCAGCACTACACGGCCTATGGTGAGATCAACGTCTTCGGCACGGGCACGGTGATCCTGACTTCGGATTTCGGCTTCGCCGATCTGAACGGAGACGGTAAGATCAACGATCTGGATATTCCAGAAGCGGTGGGACTGAAGAGCAGTGCACCGGTGACGCCGGTGCCGATTCCGACCGTGTTCGATAGCTACGTTGCCGGTTACGGGCAGGACGACTGGCGTGTGAATCCGAGGTTGACGCTGAACCTGGGTCTGCGCTGGGAGTACGACTCGAATTTGACAGGCAACTCGAGCGCGCACGATCCGTGCCCCGATCTGACGCAACAACCGGCGCAGCC
>JASHTH010000042.1 GCA_030040655.1 Acidobacteriaceae bacterium
GCGGGATCGGCGATGACCACCGATGGGATCACTGCTATCCAGCCCCGTCACCTGCTTTCGATCGCGCACGTGATACACCCACACACGGCTCACTTCCAGCCGCCGCGCGATGGCTGAAGGACGCTCCCCTCGCGCCAAGGCCCATAGCACACGATCCCGCAAGTCTTGAGAATAGGAGTGCATCCCTGCCGCCTCCCGACAGCAGGAATATTATTCCACGAAATGTAAACACTTAAATTAGAAAAGCTCTAACGGCATTCAAGAGGAGAACGGAGGACAGCATAGTTCGAGATTGATTGCTCCAGGAGTCTTCGATGCTGCTGTGGCAAACTTATTTCTCATCCTCTCCGCTCGCGCGTATCACCTCGGGCTGTATCATAAGATCTCTATAGACAGCGCGCAACTTCTCTTTCATGCTTTTATACTTTTTGTAAAGCTCCACTTCGTGTATTGCATCCTCCTTCCGCCCCATCCTCTCATAGAGCGTGCCCAGTCGATAGTGTGCCACGGCATTAGTTGGCTCCAACTGCACGGTATCTTGTAGCAGGCTTAGCGCTCGAGCTGTCTGGTTCATGCCGATCAGCGTCTTGGCCAGTCCAAGCTTGGCATCCGCATCGGAGGATTGCAACTCGACCGCTCTCGAGTATCCCTCATAGGCCTGCTGCACATTTCCCGCTTGCGCGGCGATCTCCGCCAGCCTGCAGATCGCCTTCTCATCCTGAGGATTCTCCCTCAGAGCGATGCGATATTCCTGTTCCGCCTCGGCCTTCACCGCCTGATCCTGCGAGGTGTGCAGCAGCTCGGCCAATTCAAAATGAACCCCGGGGAGATGGGGATCGATTGCGATTGCCTTTCGATATTGTGCAATCGCCGCATTTGTATTCCCTTCTTTTATCTCCTCATGGGCAAGCAACTGGTGCATCTGCGCCGAGTCCGGCGCCGAGAGCGACAACGCGAGCATCGACTCACCGGATAGATCGGAATAAGTGCGGTAGGCCGCGTAAAGCACCGCGGCGTTATCCGGCGCGGCCTTTCGCAACTGCGCAACGATGTTACCTGCCTGGGAAAGGTCTCCGCTTTGCGTATACAACCCGACCAATTCCAGCCCAACCTGAATTTTAAGCTTCAGTTCTTCAATCAGCGGAAATGACGCTTCAAGGTCTTTGCGCCCCTGGTCGACGTCGCGCGTACTCACCTCGGCCAACCCCAGCATACCTTGGACATTGACCAAGGCCGGCCGCCGTTCCAATGCCGAGCGGAGATGTGGAATCGCATCGGCGGGCTTGCCTTGAAAGAACATGAGCACGCCCAGGTCCGCTTGCGCTTCCACGTTTTCCGGGTCAAGCGCCGTCAACGCTTCAAGCTCGGGAATGGCCAGGCCGGGTTGTTTTTCGCGCAGGTACTCCTGCGCCTTTCGGCTGTGCTCTTCGATTTGCGATTGCTTGTCATTGGCGGTTTGCGCGAAATGCAATGCCGGGCTCAGTAGGAAGCCGATCCCGCCGAGTGCGAGGTACTTCAGAATGCTCATCACACCTACATCATAGGGAAATCCGTGCCGTCGAGCGGTCCATAGACGAGAAGAAGCGGCGATTGTTACCGCCGTCTCTTTCACAAGGCGCGATGCTATCGGAATCAGAATTCCAGGCGGAGCTGCATCTCTACAGTACGCCCGCCAACATTGACGTAGGTAATCTGCTGCGTGCCGACCAGCGCGCCGTTCGATGCGGTTGTCAAAAACTGGTACGGTTGCCCAACGCCGGCTGCGCCATATAAAGTCCCGCTCGGGTTTCCGAATGCCGGGTGATTGAACGCATTGGTGGCAGCGCAACTGAATTTGAGTTTGATGTTTTCCCATGGAAGAGAGAAATCCTTATTGCCTGCGAGGTTTACGGTGTTGGTGCCAGGCCCGTACAGACTGTTCCTTCTCACGTTCCCGAAGGTTCCATTTGCCGGTTCGGAGAAGGCCGAAGGGTTAAACCACTCGTTGATGCAACCGTATTCAGGGCCGGATCCTGCCTCGCAATGCGTGGACTGGTGCGCCGGCTTGGTGCTGACGCCTGGAACCCGGTTTGGAAATGCCGAACCCGCCAACTGGTATGTGTTTTGAGTTCCAAACACCGAGTACGGGGATCCGGTGGACAGATAGAGCGTGCCGGAAACCTGCCATCCGCCGACCACCTCGTCTTCCAGGGTGTTCTTGTTGAGAAGCAGCCTGCCTTTGCCAAATGGCAGTTGGTAGATGGCATAACCCTTGAAGGCATGGCGAACATCGAAGTTGGAATTGCTGTAGTTTGCCGACGGATTATTCGCAATCTGCCAATTCTGCGGCCCGGCCCGGCTCCCCCAGCCGGATGAATCCTGCGTGTCAAGGAAGTGCGACCAGACATAGTTGAAATCAAAGCTCACTCCCGAGGCCATGCGCTTGGTAATTGAGGTTTGTAACGAATTATAGTTGGAAACGGCGTTGTTCGTGCTTCCGCTGATGCTCTGATAATTCGTGTACGGACGAAATTGCGAATCGGCCGACGCCAGCTTGCTCTGGGGGATCGCGTTCAGGTCGGTTGGATAGCTGAGTGCGTAGCCGTGGCTTGCCACATAGCTCACCTCGGCCACGAGATTGGTCTGAAGCTCGCGCTGAACGGCGAGGTTCCATTGATAGATCTTAGGCACCGGCGTGTGGAAAGCCTGGTAACTGACGCCTTCGCCGTTGTAAGCGGCCGGATTGTAGTTGTCGGAGTTCACCGTGTAAGGCAATTTCGTGTTGGTGCCATAGACGGTGCCGGAGCCGTCCAGCTGTGTAATCGGAGTGATGCCGTTCGTTTGATCGCTGTCGCTTCCATACGATGGGAAGGCGCCTCCAATGATGTTGCCCTCAGAAGCATAAGTATCCAGGCTCCAGTTATAGGAAAACAGTCCAAACCCTCCGCGAACCGTGGTATTTGGTCTCGGCAGCCAGGAGAAGCCGACTCGGGGCATAAAATCGTTGAACACATTGGCTTGAATCGATGTGCGCCCATTCGCGTGGGTTGTGCCATACCAATACGCGCCCAACGTGTTCGTGGCCGGATTGGGCACCGTCGGGTCGAAGGACGCTTCATTGCCATGGACTTCGTTCCAGCCATGGTTGATCTGGTAGCGCAGACCCAGATTCAACGTGAGGTTTGGGCGCACCTTGTAGTCGTCCTGAACGAACGTCTGCGGACTCTTCAGTCGCCCGCCGAACTCGGGTGAGTAATTTGCGTTCCAGCTTTGCGCAAGACCGAGCAGGAGGTCGGCATATTCCAAACCGGTTGAGGGGGTCGGCGATGCTACGCCCGTGCTCGGATCCACGGCCCATTGTTGCGTGTACTGACCCGAAAACTGCAGCGTTCCGGCATTGGCATTGCCCCATGCGGTGGAATCGTCCCGGTAAATCAAAAACTCACCGCCAAAGTGAAGGACGTGTTTGCCTTCGATCATTGTCACCACATCCGAGGGGTCGAAGACATGCTGGATGTATATGGCATTGGTTGCTGGTGTGATCCACGCGTACGGATACTGGTTTACAGTCTCGATCGCAGGAAAATCGTCCACCACGCCGAACTTCCAGCCCAGCTGCGCCGCATATCCGCGATTGAGCGAAAGGTCGCCAAAGTCGCTATCTTCAAATGTGTATCCGATTCTGGCTTCGTTGATCCTGGTAGGGCTGATGTTCCATACGTCCGTGATCTGCGCCTGATTGTCGGTGACGTCGCCGCTCTCCCAACCGATGGGGAATGGAGTAACGGCGCTTGGGTAAATATCCGGGCTGTCGTCCTGCGAGTCGGACATCGACAGCCTGTTGTTGGGCGTAATGTCGTAATCGAGCCGCCCGAAATACCTCTTCGTTGGATAGGAAGCCGGGAGAGTCGAGTAGAAGTTATTCTGAATCTCGCCTTCGCTTCCGAGACTTCCGGGAATGAACTTTCCCCCGGCGATGATGCAGTGTGCCTGGATGCTGGTGGACGAAGTGCAAGTGCTACCCTCGGGCGTCGGAAAAAACTGCTGGTACTTGGCAGCAACCGAATCGAACATGCTGGAAGGGATGGCATTCTTACCGTATTCGGATAGAAACGACTTCCTGACCGGATAGGGATTGCCCTGCGAATCATGGGCGATGGTCTGTGTGGTCGGATCGTAGATCGGCCACTGGCCGGTAAAGTCTCCGCTCATAACGGCAGGAGTGGGAATTGAATTGGTGGAATTGCTCGCCGAGCCGTGATCGACAATCTGGTCGTAGTCGAAGTAGAAAAACATCTTCTTTTTCAGAACGGGTCCGCCGATGGCTCCCCCAAAGTGGTTTTGGCGAATGTACGGGACCGTCGGCTGGCTGACGAAGCCGAACGAATTCGCGTCAAAGGCATCGGTCTGAAAGTAGTCGTAGGCAGAGCCATGGAATTGATTTGTGCCGCCCTTGGTGATCTGATTAAAGATCATTCCTCCAATGCCGTATTGCGCCGAGAACGAGGACATGGCCACCTGGATCTCGGCTACGTTTTCGAAATTGGCTACAGTCGCATTTTGGCTGCTGGGCAGCGTCTGCGAAACACCATTTTGCAGGACATCGCTATAAGGCAGGTTGCCGTTGATCGAAAGTGAACCCACGCCTGAACTCAGCGTATTTGTCGCGCCTGGGAGCAGGAACATGAAGTTTTCCCAGTCGGGGTCGACCTGCGGTAACTCTCCCATGACCTTGTCGGAAAGAACCACACTTTGATCGCCCGATTCCGTCGTAAGCAGAGGCACGTCGGTGTTCACGACGACTTCCTGCTGGGTCGAGCCTACCTTTAACTGGGCATTGACCGTGGTGAATCCGACTTCTAGCGTAATGGGGCCACGCACCAACGACTGAAATCCTGCTTTTGTGAATGTGATCCTGTAGCTTCCGGTCACGATCGAGGACGTGTCGTAAAGCCCGTCCTGATTCGTCTGGTAGTCCTTCGAGACGCCGGTGTCGACATTGAGCACATTGACCGTGACCTGCGGAACCAATGCCCCGGATGGATCGGTAACGCTCCCTCGTATATCGCCGGAGTTCACGCTTTGTCCCAGACACGCGCCGCCTTCGATGACCAGAAGGAAGGGCAGGACCCATCGTAACGCACTCTTCATTGTTGGCCTCCTGAATTGAACCTACAACCGCTCGCTCTCTCCCTCTCTGGCTGGGAGATTCAAATGGGAAGTGTGCTCTCACGCAACTCAGCACCCGACTGTAGTCAAAATCGCGAGGATGCGTCTCTGAAACAGCGGATGCCCGGCATGCGATTCGGCTGCTTCAAGCGATATTTGACAACACATATGCCGGCGCGGTCCGGATTGGACCACGCGGCAATCTCGGTTGTCAAGCTAGGAATATTTTCGGTAGTCCTTCGCCGAAACTCCGTCCTGGGGCAGACCTGAACACAGCGTTTGACCCGCGCAGCCTTTGGCCGCAGACTGTTCGGGAGAGCTCGATCGCATAACTTGATGAGGAGCGGGGCTGTGGGGATGCGGCGGTCGAGAGCTAGGCAGACACGCGGAGCCGGGCCGCTAATTTGGGAATTCACCGTCTTCTGTGCAGGCGAGGACTCAGGCCGCCCGACCTCACTCATCAGGCATTTCAGATGACGCTCATTGAGCACGATCACATGGTTGAACAACTCTCGGCGGCAGTTTTCGACGAGGCGCGGCCGAGAATGCCTCTGCGTCAACGCGGCGAGTGGTTGCCGCAATGCGAAGTTCTCGAGGAGAAGATCGCAGTGGGAGCGAGGGAGCCCATTGGCCAGCGTCACAAGGAACGTCAACAGACGTAACATACGCCGTCTTCGCATCATAGCAGCGCGTCCCGTACGGCTCCTCAACTAGCTGATTGTGCGGCAGTTCCGAGTTTTGACGAGGGACAGCCACCAACCGGAGACTCAATAAATCATTCGTCGCTCGCCATCGTGCGCGCCTCTCGCGTTGTCGAGATCCCGCCAGGCCACCAGTTCCAATCGCCGGCAATGCGAAGAAGCGCAGGACCGATCACAATACGAACGAGCGTCGCGTCAATGAACACGGCGATCGCCAACGTGAATCCGATCATCTTGACCACCAGGAAATCTCCGAAGGTGAATGCCGCAAAGACCACGATCATAATCGCGGCGGCACTGGTAATCAGGCCGGCGGTTCGCGCCAGGCCGTCGGGGATCGCGTCCCATTCGCTTAGCCCGCTGCGCCGGGCTTCAAGCACCCGCGCGACCAGAAAAACCTCGTAGTCCATGCTGAGTCCATAGACGATGGCGAAGGCAACGATGGGAACCAGTGGAAACACGCTGCCGGTTCCACCGGGCACTCCCAGCCAGCGGCTCAAGTGACCGTCCTGAAAGACCAGAACCAGTGCTCCAATGGAGGCGGCAACCGAGAGCAGGTTCAGGGCGATGGCCTTCACGGCGGCGAAGATCGCCCGGAACCCGAACAGGAGCGAAAGCATCGTCCCCCCAACCACCAGCCCAGCAACCTGCGGAAGGTGGTCCCAGACAATGGTCTCGTAATCGGCGTTGAGAGCTGGGATGCCGCCGACGAGAAGCGTGGCGCCGGGCTCCCCAGTGAGAGCCGGCGCGCCGATCTTTCTGAGCTCTCGCACCCAGTTGACCTGATCGCGCAATGAGACCGAAGCCGCGGGCACCACTTCGATGAGCGCCGCACGTCCGTCGCTGCTCAGGAAGGTTCGGCGCGTCTCGCGGGAAAGGTCGATCAGAGAAGACCGGTTGCTTTCGGCAAGCGAGGTGACAGAGATCGCGCGGTAGCAGCGCGGATCGCTCGCCAGTTTCTTGGTGAGACGATCGAGCACATTCCACCCGGCATCGGACTGCGCGATCGAGTCCGACGGAAGCTCGACAAGGACGCGCAGCGATTCCACCACGCCGCCCCGGCCCATGCGTTCGAGGGCGCGGAGGGCGTGCACCGATTCCGCCGCATCCGGCAGCCAATCTCCCCGGGGCAGGCTGGTATCGATTCGCCTGATCTGCCATGCCAGCAAGAGCAGGCATGCGCCTGCCATTCCGAGGGCAAGCCTTGGATGCGCAACGATCAACCTTCCCCATTGCCGCCAATGATCGGCCCCCTGCGCGGCACGGCTCGAGTCCAGCTTGGGAATAAAGGGCATTCGGCCGACATTGATGCGGTTACCGAGCAGCTCCAGCGCGGTCGGCAGGAGCGTATTTGTCAGCAACACGCTCACGGCCGCCACCAGGAATCCGGCGACCCCGATGGAACGGATTTCGCTGATGGGAACGGTCAGCAGAGCCAAGAATCCGATGGCAACCGTCGAGGCTGAAATCACAAGCGTGCGGCCCGCGCGGTGCGCAGCGATGACCGCGGCGGTGCACGTGTCATGGCCAGTGGAAATCGCTTCCCGGAAGCGGCTCACCATGAGGAGCGCATAATCAATTCCCAGGCCCAGGCCGAGCATCGTGGCCAGATTCTGAACCAGAATGGATAGGTGCCAGCGCTGGGCCAGGAATCCGGTAATCGCCAGTGTGGCCGCGATGGCCAACTGGCTGACCGCCAACGGAATCAGGGCGGCGACGAAACTGCCGAATGCGAACAGCAGAAGCGCAAGGGTAGCGGGAATCACCAGGCTCTCGCCGCGCCGCACGTCATCGGCGCTTGCTTTCCGAATATCGAAGTTCAGGGGAATCTCGCCCGTGAGCTCGAGCTTTACGGCCGGATATCGGGTCCGCAATCGAGTTTCAAGCGAGCGTGCAAGCTGGTGGAGCCCGGGAACAAGAGGTTCCACGTTCCCCTCAGCCGATTCAAGTCCTACCAGGGCAAATGTTCCGCCTCCCCGGCCCAGAAAAATCGGATCCTGCAACTCAAGATAAGACACCACCCCGGAAACCCCCGGCTGCTCTTTCAGCGCAGCATCGATGGTTGCCAGCGCTTGCCCGCCTTCGTCTGAATCTGCGGGCGGTAGTCCCTGGATCACCAGAACCACTCGATCGACAAAGGGCGACCGGAAACGGCTAGCCAATTCCTGGCGGACAACTTCGGCCTCGCTGCCTTCGACTCGGGTCGCAGTCTCGAGATGCCGCTCGGCGTGAAAGGAGAATGGAAGAAGCGCCACGGCAGCTGCAAGGACGACCCCGGACACCCAAAATCGTCGCACACGCGCGGCATTCATCATGTCCTTCAAATTCGTCGCCACTTCATCCTTCCGGCGGATGGAAAGCTCTACGGAGACGGCAAGAGGCACAGTCCGGAGCCGGCAATAGCGGTTCCACAATTGCTATACCTCTTCAGCCGCGAAGGCCAAGTGGCTCTTTCTTCAAGAGAGAACCAACTTCAGCAACAGCTGAGACTGAGCCGCCACTGTGGAACCGTTCTAACGGAGTCGTGAATGGTACGGTGACGAGTATACAATTACGCTTGCCCTGCTGATCCGGCTCTCTCTTGCTGCCGCACAGGCTCCCTTCCAGCTTAGGAGGATCGATTCGTACCTTCGCGTTGCTCGGATTGCTTGCCGCCATCCCGCTAGGGTCAGCAGACCCGCGCATCGGGTCCTGGACGCTCGTCTCCGCGCAGTCCAGCTTGAACCCTCCCAACCGGCTTTCGATCACGCCCCTGCGTGGCGGGGTGCATGTGGTCATGTCGGGTGAAACTCACCTCGATATCGTCGCGAATTGGAGGGGTCACGATTCGCCTGCGACAGGCAATCCGGCATTCAATCAAATCGAACTGCGCCGGATTGATAAGAAACAGGCCGAGGTCAAGGAAAAGAAGGATGGAACCCTGGTGGCGACGATTCGCGAGAAGCTCTCGAGCGATGGGAAGGAGCTGACGAGCACGAATTCCGCCAGAGGCCAGGCAGACCAGATCACCGTGTGGACGCGAAGCGGAGGCAAGGTGGTCAAGGGAGACCTGTTCGCGGGCGAGTGGACGGAAGACCTCAGCAAGACTCGCCTGCGTCAGGGCCTGTCGCTCAAAATCGAGGCGCAAGGAAACGACGAAGTGCGATTCCTGGGCGACTTCAGCTACATCGCTCGATTCGATGGCAAGCAATACGATCTGCGGAACTCGCGCAACGATACCGTGACCCTTGAACTCGTTGATCCGCACACCGTGGATGCGATCTACCGGCGCGACAATCAGGTCTCTCAAAAGGACCGGTGGGTCGTCTCGGCCGATGGGCGCGAGATGACCGTGACCACGACGGGCGCGCTGGAAACGGGACAGCAGCTCACCGAGAAGCTCCTTTTCAGGAAGCGGTAGCGGAGAGAGCGTCGGTGCAGGCCAAATGCCTGCCATTCTGCGAGGCCGGGTCGACTTGACGAGCCGCAACCGAAATGATTCCTTTCCGGTACATGAACTTCAGGATGCCGTTCACCGTGTCTTCCAATGAAGGATCGGCTTTGCCCCATACCGAGGCATCCCGGGCCGATTGATAGGAAGCGCTCTCATAGCGCTTGAACTCCATCGCCGAGATGTTGTCCACAGAGCCAACGAGAAAATCCAGCAGCGGGAAGAGAAGATCTTCCTTCCGGCATCTCCGAATCAGCTCGGGGACAAAATTGGGAAGGCTGAATATTTCGAATTGCCGCCCCGTCGCCTTGGTGATCAGGTTCGTAATATCCATCATGTTCGCGTAATCGTCACGCACTACGTGGTAGGTCTTGTTGGCCGTGCCGGGAGTGCTGGAGATGGCAACGATGTTGTTGGCCACGATGTCGGCGGGAACAAAGCTCACCTGGTTGAGGGTATCGACGCCAATGCCGTGGTTGACCATGAAAGCAATCAGGCGAACGGCGATGTCGAAGTTGTTGCCGCCGCCGCTGACGGATGGACTGACGAGCGCGGGACGGAAGATCCGCGTGGAAAGCCCGCGGCTGCGCGCGTCGGCGACTACCTGTTCAGCAACCCATTTCGATTGGCTGTATCCGAAATCGAGAAGCTCCATATTCTCGTTCAGATCGGTCTCAAACAGCACCGATTTGACGGCCCAGCCAAAGACGAATGTTGTGGAAACGTAGTTGAGCTCCTTGGGTCTTCCCTCGAATGCAAGCCGAACGACCTCGTTGGTTCCCAGCACATTCGCGTCGCGCATCCGTTCGTAGTTGAACAGGTAGTTGACGGTTGCGCCGTTATGAAAGACCGCGTCGACTTCATTGGCGAGGAAATCCCACGCGTCCTGCGCCAGGCCCAGCATGGGCTGGCCCAAATCTCCGCAGACCGGAATCACGCGCGCCTCGAAACTCTCCATCAGTCCGGCGCCGCACGGGCCCATCGAATTCATCGCGGCTCTCAGACGCTGCATGCCCTGCTTTTCGTCGGACGACCGGACCAGCACATAGATCTTGGTCCGCGTCTGTTCGAGCAGACTCTTTATCAGGAAAGGGCCGATGAAGCCGGTGCCTCCGGTGAGCACCACATGATTCAAAGCCGACAACTCAGAGAATGGCGGGGGCGCCGGAGGCTCGAAAATGAGCTTCCGGTCGTTGCTCATCATCTGTTTCTCGACTAAGCGCTGCTCTTCGCGGAAAGCCGCGAGGGCGAGTCGCAGGTGAAGCAGCGCCTCCTCCGGAGCACGTTCCAGCCGTTCCGCCAGCCCAAACAGCTCGGCTACGCTTACACGCTGAATGACACCGATATCCACCTGTCTTGCCAGCATCTCGGCGCCATGATCCTTCAAGAGCTCCTTGAGCTCGTGCATGAAGACGACAAGATCCAGCGAATCCAGACCGGCTTCGACCAGGTTGTACGATTCCATGCCCGTCAGGTTGTACCGGGCCTTCAATTCGCCGAAAGCCGACTGCGTGTCGCAAGCCGATGCCGTACTCCCGGCATCCTTCTCCCGCGAGAACTCCGAGAGAACGGTGAACTGGCCTTCCTGCCACATGCGCTTCGTCTTGTGGCGCATGATCTTGCCGGAACTGGTTCTTGGGATTGCGCGGGGCGCGATGAACGAAATCATCGCCGTTTCTAGGTTGAGATAGTTCCTGACCGCGGCGGCGATCTTGCGCGCTTCGGGAATCGCCTTCGGGTTTTTCACTTCGGCGACGATCGCCAGTCCGGGCTCGCTGTCTTCCTGAATCTGGAACGCGGCTACGCAATTGTGCCGGATCAGGCAGGAGGATTTCTCCACTACGTTTTCGATATCCTGCGGATAGTAGTTCTGGCCGCGGAGAATGATCATGTCCTTGATACGTCCGCAGACGTAGAGTTCGCCCTTGTGGAAGAACCCCATGTCGCCCGTGCGAAGGTAGCCGTCGTCATAGGGACTGTCGTCGACAAGGCGCGCGCGGAATTGCTTCAGTGTCAACTCCGGATTGTTCCAGTAGCCCTGGCACTTGCCGCTCCCTGCAACCCAGATTTCGCCGATGCGTCCCGGCTTGAGAGCTAAGTGAGCTTCCGGCTCCACGATCTTCACGTCCAGACCCGGAATCGGAGTTCCGCAACTGACAATCTGCGTGGCCCCGTCGATTTCGTAGACCTCGGTGGTCATGCGGGCCTTGCCCAGCGCCAGGGCCCGCTTGTTGACGGAAACGATGTCGCGGCCGCCGAGCGAAACCGCCAGGGTGTTTTCCGCCAGCCCATAGGCGACATAAA
>JASHTH010000043.1 GCA_030040655.1 Acidobacteriaceae bacterium
GGCCAGGTGGCGGCCAGCATCAGCGCCCGCGAGATCGTAGTGCTGGGCAAGGTGCGAGGCAACATCACGGCGACCGACCGCGTCGACATCCGCGCCGAGGGCGCGCTGACCGGAGACGTGGCTGCGGCGCGCATCAGCATTGAAGATGGCGCCTTCTTCAAGGGCGGCATCGATATCCGCAAGCCGGATGCCAAGCCCGCGGCGGCCAGCGCGCCGCCAGCCGAGCCGAAAGCCGAAGCGAAGGCGGAAGCGGCCAAAGCAGTGCCGGCATAAGGCGAGGCTCAAACCTGGCGAAGACAGAGGCCCCCGCGGCGGCGGGGGCTTTTGTGTCTGCGCGCGAAGCGATCTCGGTTTTGAACAGGAACCGCACCGAGATGAACCAACAACGGAACCGGAAACGAGTTGAAAATGAAATGATCATGTGTAACAATAAGCTGCTTAATATCAGTAGTATAAATAAAAACGACTTGAAAATCACTTGAAAATGAACCAATCTATGAGTGCATGCCAAGTGCAATCCGTTACGAGCTTCCAAAGCGATGGGTGCGTTACGACGCAGATGCCATCCATGAGGCACTGGTGGAGGCAAAGGCCGCGGTTCAAGTATTAAAGGCCCTGCCATACCAGCGCAGCTGGGTGGACAAACTGCAGGAGCTGCAGCTGAAGCGCGAGGTGGCAGGCACAAGCCGCATCGAGGGCGCGGAATTCACAGAACGAGAGTTGGAGGACGCAGTTCGACCGGGCGCAACACCGGCAGAATTGATCACCCGCTCGCAGCGGCAAGCGCACGCCGCAATGGAAGCCTATCGCTGGCTTTCGGCCCTACCCGCGGATCGCCCAGTCACAGCGGAGCTGATCCGCGAGCTGCATCGGATGCTCGTGACAAGTTGCGATGACGATCATTGCCAGCCCGGCGCGCTTCGCAAGAGAGATGAGAATGTCACGTTCGGCAT
Source organism: Acidobacteriaceae bacterium (assembly GCA_030040655.1). Lineage (GTDB taxonomy): Bacteria > Acidobacteriota > Terriglobia > Terriglobales > Acidobacteriaceae > Telmatobacter. The sequence goes on from JASHTH010000043.1 coordinate 954, forward strand.
TCCGCGTCATCGAGGCGTCGAGGGAGGGCCTGGATGCGAAAAGGCCTTTTCCTCATTGATCGGCGCGTTTGATACCGAGTTTCGCGATCTCGATCCTCTGTTGCAGGCACTTGCGCTTCACTATCACCTGGCCGCGATGCATCCGTTTCTCGATGGCAATGGCCGCACGGCGCGCGCGGCGGAAGCGCTGGTACTGCGCCGCGCAGGGCTGACGGATCGCGCATTCATTGCGATGTCGAATTATTACTACGATGAGAAACCGGAGTATCTGCGGGTCCTGAGCGAAACGCGCGCCGCAGAACACAATCTCACTTCATTTTTCGTGTTTGCTTTGCGCGGCATACGGCGTCAATGCGAGATGCTCATGGCCGAGATTCGCACGCAGATGCAGAAAGCCTTGTTCCGAGATACGATGTACAACTTGTTTGGACGGCTGAGGACCAAGCGCAAACGCGTCATCGGCGCGAGGCAAGTGGAAATACTCAAGGTGTTGCTTGAGTCGGAATCCGTTGAGTTTGTCACGCTCTATAACGCAGTTGCGAAGGACTACTCAGGCAAAAAGGACATGATGGGAGCTATCCTTCGAGATTTGTCTCAGCTTATCAACCTCCAGGCGGTCGGATTCGACATGCACCCTACCGATTTCTTCGAGTCACGGTTTTCTGTAAGACTCGACTGGCCGCAACAGATTGACGAAGACGAGTTCCTGCGTAGGATGAAGACAATGCCCAAGGGCAAGAGTTTCAAGTTTCTCTCTTGAGCCGACCCTTACCCCAGCTTCAGCCTCTTCATCGCCACGCGCGGCAACGCCGAGCCGCTCTTCTCGAGCACCACTTTGGCAATCGCCAGCCAAAGCGCGCAACCGGCCAGCAAGACGGCAAAATCGACCCATCGGCTATGCGCGATCGGGTTCGATCCGGCGAGGCGGCCGATCTGGCCGACGAGAAAAATGCAGACGAGCCAGACCGCCGAGCCGCCGGCCACGGCCGCCAGCAAACACCGGCCCAGCTCGGCAAAATCCAGGCTGGCCAGCGAGACCATGCGCCGCCGGTGCAGCAGGACGGCGAGGGTCGCCGTCTGTGCGGTGATGCCGATGTCGGAAGCGACGGCGAGCCCCATGGCGCCGAAGCCGCGATAGAGCGCGTCGTACATCGGAAGCGATGCGAGCGTGATGATCGTGCCCGCAGCCATGGGCAAAAACGTGTTTCCCGCCGCATAGAACGCCCGCGAGTAGATGGCCTGCGCCGACCAAAGCGAGATCGAGATGGAGAAGGCAGCGAAATAGCCCGCGCACTCTCCGGCGTCGCCGGCCGAAAAGCGCCCGCCGACGTAGATCAGGTCCACCAGAGGGACGGCGAGGGCGACCATAGCCGACGCAGCCAGCAGCCCCAGCGCCATCACGCGCGAGACGGAATCGGCCACGCCCACGGCGAATTCGTATCGCTTTTCCTGCGCCCAAAGGCTGGCGAAAAACGGCATCGACGCGGCTCCCGCGGCCTGCGCCAGCACCGCCATGGGCGCGGTGAAAAGGCGCTTGGCGTAGCTCATCAGCGCCACGGCGCCGCTGGTGGCCGAGGCGAAATGGGCGATGATCCAGTTGTCGGCCGTAACCAGCGAGACGCCGACGATGAGCGGCAGCGACAATCGCACCCACTCGCGCAGCCCTGGGTCGCGCCAGTCGAGAATGGGCCGGTAGCGAGTGCCGGCTCGCCACGCGAACCAGGCGTTCAACAGAAACGGACCGAAGAGCGCTCCGGCCACCGTCCCGATGGCCAGCGACGATACGCCCATGCGGCGCACCAGCAGCATGCCGCCGACAATGGTTCCCACGTTATAGATGAGTGGCGTGACCGCCTGCACGCTGAACTGCTTGCGCACCAGCAGCACCGCGCCAAAGACTCCGCCGGCGAGAAAGAACAACTGCGCGGGCAGCAGGATGCG
>JASHTH010000322.1 GCA_030040655.1 Acidobacteriaceae bacterium
CCGAAGAACTCGCGGATGGCGGCCATCACCGGCTTGGCGTTGATCAGGTCGTGCGGCATGGCCGTCGACAGCTCCTGATACACGCTCATCTTCTCCTTGATGGCGCGCTCCATGCGCACCAGGCCGATGCGGAACTGGTTCTCCATCAGCTCGCCGACGGCGCGCACGCGGCGGTTGCCCAGGTGGTCGATGTCGTCCACCACGCCGATGTTCTTGCGCAGCTTGAGCAGGTAGCGGATGGTGGCGTAGAAGTCCTCGGGCGTGAGCGTGCGGTGGTCGAGCTTGGTTGCGTCCTGGTTCTCGTAGAGCTTGATGTTGAATTTGAGCCGGCCGACGCGCGAGAAGTCGTACTTGCGCGCGTCGAAAAACATGCCTTCGAAGAGCGCCGTCGCGGTGTCGAGCGTGGGCGGGTCGCCAGGGCGCAGCTTGCGGTAGATCTCGATGAGCGCTTCTTCGGGTTTGCGCACGGAGTCGCGCTTGAGCGTGTTGCTGATGACGTTGCCCACGTCGTCGCGCTCGGGAAAGAAAACCTCGAAGCTGGTGGCGCCGCTGGAGAGCACCTTGTGCAGGCGGTCGGCGGTGAGCTCGACGTTGGCCTCGACAATCACTTCGCCGGTGGTGGTGTCGACGACGTCGGCCGCGGTGATCGCGCCGTCCAGCTCGGCGGCCTCGACTTCGATCTGCTCTACGTTGGCCGCGCGCAGCGCCTTGAGCGCGTGCGGCGTGATCTTGCGGCCGGAGTGCGCGATCTCCTCGCCCTTGACGATAATGGCGTGCGCCGGCTTGGAGCCGACCAGGTGCGTGTTGACCTTGGCATCCTGCGGAACCACCCAGCTCAGCTTGCCATCGGCGATGTTGAACCGATCGACCGTGTAGAAAGTCTTGAGGATCTCCTCGTCGGAGCGCAGTCCCAGCGCGCGCAGAAAGATGGTGCCCAGGAACTTGCGCTTGCGGTCGATGCGCACGTAGAGCGTGTTCTTCTGGTCGTATTCGAACTCGACCCAGGAGCCGCGATAGGGAATGATCTTGCCCAGAAAGTAGGTGCGGTTGTTGGCCGTCTCAAAGAAGACGCCGGGGGAACGGTGCAGTTGCGAAACGATGACGCGCTCGGTGCCGTTGACGATGAACGTGCCGTTGGGCGTCATCAGCGGGATGTCGCCGAAGAATACCTCCTGCTCCTTGATGTCGCGGATGGTCTTGTTGCCGGTCTCGGCGTCCTTGTCGTAAATGGTCAGGCGCACCGTGACTTTCAGCGGCGCCGAGAACGTCATGCCGCGCTCTTCGCACTCCTGCTGGTCGTATTTGAGCTGCAGGCTCACCGGGTCGCCGCACTTGTTGCAGAAGTCGGGCGTGTTTTTGTTATAGGTGCCGCACTTCTGGCAGAGCACGTCGCCGGGGTGGAAGGGATCGGTGATGACCATCGACCCGCAGTGAATGCAGGCCGTGCGCAGGTGGTGCAGGCCTTTCAGGTGGCCGCACTTGCACTCCCAATTGCCGATCGCAAAATCGACAAAATCGAGCTGCGAGATGCCGCGGAAGTCGGTAATCGGGAAAACCGACACGAAGACCGATTGCAGACCCGAGTCGTCGCGCTCGTTGGGCAGCTTGTCCATCTGCAGAAAGCGCTCGTAGGAACGCCGCTGCACCTCGATCAGGTTGGGGATTTGAGTTGCTGTAGGAATCTTGGAAAAATCGAGCCGGCTGCGGATCGCGCGCTTCTCGTTGGGCATGTTCACTCCTGAGCCTCATTACGCCGGACGCAGGCCGCAAGCGGGGAGGGCTGCATCCGGGCCGGCGCCTGAGTCTCGTTGCGACGGCAAACATTCGTAGAATTCAAGTAAATCGGACTGGCGCCAATTCCAGTCCCAACCCGTGGCCGGGAAATACCCTCCAGAGCGTGGCGGCGCAGGGCAGGAACTTGCGCTGTGTGAGAGTCACGTCAAAATCGCGAGTTGGGCATTGCCGGAGTTCCGGCCGGTGCGCTAGACTGCGCACAATTGGAGAAGCAGGCGCAAGGGACATTGAACGTTCTGTTGACCATTTGCGCACAGGGCAGGTTGTGGGCCGAAGGCCTCAACTGCCTGGGATGAAAGACACGAAAAGCCCGTAAGGACGCAATGCCTCACGAGCGCGGCTCATTGCCTGTGCTCCCATCCGGATTCCGATTCCTGCTTTCGCCGATCCCAAAGCTCGCTTTTGCCGCTCGCCCGCCACTTGCTCGCCAAAGCCCGAACGAGGAACCCAGCCAGTCCCCGCTCGCCCTGGCACCCAGGCACTTTTGCAATCGCAACTAAACCCCTTCCCGGCTCTTGGCCCGGCCGGGAAAGATAAGCGCTTGCGTGCCCCTGTTCATTTTCTTGGATGCGCCGTCAGACTTCCGGATTCGCTCCTTAGAAACCCGGACAGCCGAAAAGACGCGCAACGAATATCGTAACGCGTCCGGTCAGCGCTTGCAAGTCCCCGACCAAAAATCGCGGCAGCGGGTCAGTTCGGAGGTTACGGGCTTCGGCTTGAAGGTACGAGCTTCAGCCCGTACATTTCCGCACGGAATTGCCCCCCGGAGCTTTAGGCCCCGGGGCAAACCGACCCACTGCGCCAAGCTCCGCCGTTTACTTGACTTCGATGGTCGCGATGCCTTCGAACTTCTTCTTGATCGCCTCGGCCTCTTCCTTGGTCGCGTTCTCCTTCAGGGGCTTGGGCGCGCCGTCGACCAGATCCTTGGCTTCCTTGAGGCCCAGCGAAGTGACCTCGCGTACCGCCTTGATGGTGTTGATCTTATTCGCGCCGAAGTCCTTGAGGATGACCTGGAATTCGGTCTTTTCCTCGGCCGCCGGAGCCGCCGCAGCCGCCCCGCCGCCGGCCGCAACCGCCACCGGCGCCGCAGCCGCCGCCGATACGCCGAGCCGCTCCTCGAGCTTTTTGACCAGCGCCGCCGCTTCCAGCAGGCTCAGGCTCACAATCTGCTCTTCCAACTGTGCCAAATCCGCCATGTTTTTCTCCATTCAGAAAACTTTTGCGTTCCTTACCGCGGCCGCGATGCCCAACCGGAAGTTTCCGATGCGCCCAGACCCAGCGCCCTTCCGATGTGCGGTGCGGCCAAACTCTACGAGGGACTGAGGGACATAGGGACTAGGGACTGAGGACTTCATATTCACCGCTGTCTATCCTTAGTCCCTGAGTCCCTGAGTCCCTTAGTCCCTGAACCTACGCTGCTCCCGCGAACTTCTGTTTCTCCACGCCCTGATTGAGGACCACGGCCAGGTTGCGCCCGGAGGCGCCGATCGCCGTGGCCAGCCGCTGCGCCGGCGCGTTGATGAGGAACAGGAGCTTGGCGTAGATCTCTTCGCGGCCCGGCATGGTGGCCAGGGCCTTGACCTCTTCCACGTTCAGCAGTTTGCCGTCGACGATGCCCAGTTTGAACTGGAACTCGGCGTTGTCGCCCACCCACTTGGCGAAGACTTTGGCCAGGGCCACCGGATCGCCGGAAGTAAAGGCCACCGAATTGACACCCTTCAAGCCCTTGAGCGCCGCCTCAACTTTGCTGCCTTCCGCTGACTTGGCGGCCAACGTGTTCTTCACCACGCGATACTTGCCGCCGGCTTCGCGAATGATCTTGCGCAGCGCAAAATCCTGCGCCACGGTGAGCTTGGTAAAGGTGCCCACGATCGCCGTCGTCGAGGTTCCCAGTTCCTTGGCCAGCGCCTGAACCTTCTCGCTCTTCTTTGCTTTGGAAATTGCCATTGTCTTTGCTCCGCCTGACAGGGACTGAGGGACTAAGGGACTGAGGGACTAAGGAAACCGTGCCCTCCTCCTAAGATCCTTCCTTCCCGCGCGCTATTTCGCGCCGTAATTACAAATCTCTCTTCGAGGGTTCCCATAGGGGCCATGGAGGGTTTAGCAACCGTTGCCGCTCTTAGTCCCTAGTCCCTCAGTCCCTTAGTCCCTGCTTTTAATGCTTTGCCGCCGCCTCGGCCGCCGCCGGATCGAGCGGCACGCCGGGGCCCATGGTCGAGCTCAGGGTCACGCTTTTGATGTACTTGCCCTTGGCCGCAGACGGCTTGGCACGCACGATCGAAACGATCACCGTGGTGGCGTTCTCGACCAGCTTTTCGGGCGAGAAGCTCAGCTTGCCCACAGGAACGTGCACCAGGCTGGTCTTGTCGGCGCGGAACTCCACTTTGCCCGCCTTGATCTCTTTGATCGCCGCCGCCACATCCTGGGT
>JASHTH010000323.1 GCA_030040655.1 Acidobacteriaceae bacterium
GGCTGCTTGCGGGGCATGGAGCGTCAGGAAGCTTAGTGCTCTCAAAGCAGCGAGTGCCTCATCGATCTCCGGCACAGAATAGCAGACGTGATGGATTCCTCCGCTCTTTTTGAGAGCATTATCAGACGGCTGCGTGGGCCATCTGGCGCAACAAGTTCCAGGAGGACATTCTCGCCCGGAAGAGTAAGGAATTGCACGAATGCGGTTTGAATTGGATCGTGAAACAAGTCACTTCGGATCTCGTAACCGAGGCTCTTCGTGTAACCTTCTCGCGCGACGGCAATCTCTTTGACGAGCACGCCGATGTGATGAGTCTGGAATGCCGGAAGCATGAGAATTTACGCAACTTGTTTTTCGGAAAGCAGCCGACGGAGCTCTTCGACTGAACTTATGCTCGCAACCTGGTCGATCGTGAATTTCACGTCGAACTGTTCCTCAATTCCGATAATCAGCTTTATGTGTGCCAGGCTATCCCAATCGGGAAAGTTGCTTCGTGTCAATCCCTCGATCTCGAGCGGAGAATCGTCAAACACCTCCTCGAATACCAGGGCCAACTTGTCCATGTGCTCCTTCCCCTTCCAGGTTAGGCAGGCTACTGCGGTCAAAACTGGTCAGGCTATCGAATAGCCGCCATCGACCGGCAGAACGACGCCGGTGACCCATCGAGCGGCATTCGACAGCAAAAAAAGCACGGGACCGGCGACGTCATCCGGCTCACCCAGACCCATAGGATGGCGCGCTTCCAACGATGCCCGCTGCTCAGCCGTCAGCTTGCTCATAAACCCTTCCGACATGGGAGTGCGGACGATTCCGGCGGATACTGCATTCACGCGAATCCTTTGCGAGGCAAGTTCAAGAGCAAGCGCGTACGTCGCGGATTCGATCGCTCCCTTTGACGAGGCATAAGAAACCGCACCGGCGCCGGCTTTGCGCGCGGCGGCCGAGGAAAACAGCACGACGCTTCCTCCCCTGGCAAGCAAGCGCGCCTTAAGAAGGTGCGCAAGAAAGCCAAGGCAACTTTGGGTATTCGTCTCCCAGGGTCGCCGAATGTCAACGTAAGTTTCCAGAATCAGGGGGCGGAAGGTGTGAATTCCGGCAGCCAAAACACACCCGTCCAGGCTGCCGGGTTCTGATTTAAGGCGAACCACGATCGCCTTCACGCCCGCTTCATCCGTAAGATCGGCCACATAGATTTGATTGGATGGCAGGCCGAGAGTTGCGAGAGCTGCCCCGTTACGGCCTACCACAAAAACATGCGCTCCGCTGGACAGAAGTTGAAGAACGCAGGCGCGGCCAATACCAGAGGAAGCACCGGTTACCAATATCCTCTTTTCGCGAAATTCGGTCATTCCGTCACCGGACAAATTCATACACATTTTCAGGCCAGCGAATGACCGTGGCGGCCCAGGAGAGGCCTACACCGAAGCCAATCGCCAGAACATTGGCTCCCGGTTTCACTTTGCCTTCGCACCAGGCATCGGCCAGAAGAAGAGGAATGGTTGAGCCGCTCGTGTTCCCGACGTTTTCAAGGTACATATGTGTTCTCTCAAGAGGAATCTTCATTTTCTTAATGAGATAGTCAATCATGTACTTGTTCGCCTGGTGAAAGAGGAAAAGATCGATATCGGACATGGCTAACGATAGCTTGGCCAGAAGGGCCTGCACCGTCCTCGGAACTGCTGAGATGGCGAAATGAAAGATCGCAACCCCATTCATGTAAAGATTCTGCGCAGCGCGCACGTTGCCTTCGGCATCTGTTGACTCGATCAATGCCTCCGCTGTCCACGGTTGGCGCGCGGCGCCGGCGGGAATCATCAAGTATCGATAGCCGGAACCATCCGTACCCAATTCAAACCCCAGAAAACCTGCTCCTTCACTCGCTTCGCCGAGCAAAGTCGCGCTGCCTGCGTCGCCCATGAGGGGAACCACGGCTCGATCTTTGGGATGAACTGCTTGGCTCATTGTGTCGCCGGTCAAGACCAGGGCCCGGCGCGCCAAGCCCGAGATAAGCATCGAATGCGCTACCGACAATGCGTACACGTATTGGCTACAGCCCAGGTTAATATCGAACGCCGCGCATTGAGTGTTCAATTTGAGACGATCATGCAAGATACAGGCCGTGGTCGGCATCCAGTAATCGGGGGACTGGGTGCAAAAAATCAGCAGATCAATGGTTTGCGGATCCACATTGTATTTATCAAACAGTCGCGTAGCAGCATTAAAAGCGAGGTCGGAACCGCATGTGCCGCGCGGCGCCACGCGCCGATTCCGAATGCCAGCGCCGGATAAAACTTTTTGCATCGCTTCGACGCCGAACCTTTGCTCCAGCTCCTCATAACTTAACGTTTCAGCACCTAACTCTGGTTCGATCGCGAGTATGCAACTCGACTTCATATCATCCCTGGAGGTGTGATTGCACCGCGGTTAAGATGTCGCCGAAGGTGGTGGCATTCGCAATGACATCAGGGCGAATGCTGACGGCCAGTTTTTCGTCTATCAGAACCATGGCAGAAAGATAGGCAACGGAATCCCATTCTGGCAGCGCGGTTAGGTCGGTCTCCGCCCCTAACTCGGTCTCATTGATGCTTAACATTGCGGCAAATTCCCTTGTAAACTCGTCGACCGTCACCCTGGAGGTCTCCTCGACACCTTTTCGGTTTGCGCAGCCGGCGATTTCAGCTGGCCCTTGGTTAAGGAAAACTTCACGGCCGGCACGCCGATAACACTCGATCCGGGATCCACACTCGTTAGCACAAAGGAGTTTGCGCCAACCGTGCAACCGGCTCCAACCTTCCTCCCCATGTAAATAGTGGCATTGGCGCCGAGAAAGACGCGATCGCCCAGGCGAACAGCTCCAAGCACTTGAACGCCAGGCGAAAGCACGCAGTAATCCCCTACAGACGAGTTGTGACCTACGACGGCGCCAATATTCAGTGCGCAGTGGCGGCCGAGAACGGCATAGGGAGCTAGGATGCAGCCGGCACCAACGACAGTACCGTCTCCTACTTGAACGTGTCGGGCACTTATAACTGATGGGTGGATAAGCGTGGCTGGCCGAAATCCACGCCGCTCGGCCTGCTCACACTCAAAAGCCCTTGGAGAAGGAGAACCGAT
>JASHTH010000324.1 GCA_030040655.1 Acidobacteriaceae bacterium
GTGGGGTGGCTCATGACCTGGCATGCCTTCCCTCCTCGATTTGGCGGAGCAGTCTGGAAGAGATTCCCTGCTGACCGCCTTGCGGATGGGCGTTAGAGTTCTCGACGAACCAATGCAGGCTTCTGGCTTTTCAACGTTGCCATACTTTCCGGTGGCGTATCTTCGGCCTCGCGATGCGCTGACAAATCGAGAAGCCGGAATCGGGGACGCCACGAAGGCAACAACAGTATAGTCCGCCGCATACTGCGCGGGGAAGAATCCATCCATCGATCCGTGTCCACCGTATCGAGGTGTGACCGAAGGCGAATTCAGTGGGATGGGATGCTGCACCGGAGTCAAACAGCGCGTCCCTAACCAAACCGCGCAACGAGACGCGGAGCCAAAACTCGAATAAAGAACGGATCGAAGCAAAATCGCCACATTCATAGACGATTCTTGCCAACTCGATATGGATTGAATGCAACTTCAGTGCGCGGTCCAGAGCAATTCCGAAAGAAGTTGAACTTTGCGCAGCCGCCAGCGGAGATCGATCACGACGACGCCGCGATCGCCGGCGCCGGATACAGAAACACTCGAGTCGACAACTTACGGACGGCGCCCCTGGGGCTTTGGGGTAAACGGTCGATGATTCGTCCGGGCGCGATCTGCTATCGATGGCTCGCCCTGCCGGCCTGGAGTTTCCGCAGCAGCGACTCGAACCGATGATCGCCGACGAGCTGCTTGACCGCGGGATCGAATCGAAATCCGAGACTCCATAACGATCCCTCTGCGAAGGACTGCTCCAGGCACGATACTGCCTGATACCTGTCGTTCAGTCCTATAAGTACAAGCGCCAGCGGATAGGCCGGCTTGCCGAGAAGCCTTTCCAGACTGCGGAAGATTGCCTGCGCCCGTTCGGGTTGATCGGAGGACGAATACGCGTAACCCAAGGCGCCCTGGAGAACCAGGTTTGAGGGATGAGCGGCTGCGATCGTTTCAATTCGCTTAATTGTCGAGGCGATCGGTCCAGTCTGGATGAGGGCCAACCCCTCGACGGCGGTTGCCAGCGAAATACTCTCTCCGCCTGCCCGAGACTGCGCAATGGTTTCCAGGGCTTGGTCATAGTCGCCTGCGAGATACTGCGTCCAGCACTGAAATGCGTTCGACGCCGAAGCAAAGGTGTTCGCTTTCCACGCTTCCTTCATGCAACGGGACGCCTCGGCAACATCTCCTTCCACCACATGGAGCAAGGCCCGGCCGGACAGGGCGAAGGACGAGCGTGGCTGGCGGCTCAAGATCTCGTCGAAAGCTTCTCGCGCCGATTTCCAGTTTCGTTCGTGGACCATGCGAAGCCAGGCGTTTGCGCATCGCATTTCCGCGGTGTCCGACCCAAGGCGAGCGGCCCGATGCAGAGCTTCGGCGGCGCGCGGATATGCGGACGAACTGCTCATATTGCCGGTCAGGGAGGCGAGAATCAGGGCATTCGCTAATCCGACGAACGCGGATGCATTGGCTGGATCCTGATCGATGGCGCCGCGATAGAGTGCGGCGATCCTGCTGAGGTTCTCGTCGCTGCGCAGCTCCCACATCTCTTCGGCTTGCCCGGCGAGTTCCGACGAACTGCGCTTCCTCGCTCTCCAACTCTCATTCTGCCCGGCAGCTTCCGTGCCGGGATCCTCCGAAAAGCCGGAAAGCCACGTGTCGAGCTCGTCCGAATAGGAGAATACAGGGCCCTTGCTGCCTCCGAAGTGGTGAACGGGCAAGCCATAGTCGGCATGCCATCGCTGCACGGTGCGCGGGCTTCTTCTCAAATACTCCGCAATCGATTTCCAGGAATCCAGACGGATCTTTGCCACTTGATTCCCCGCGCTAGTCGCAGAAGGCGCGACAGCGCCACCCGTCATTATCTAATCACACAGGGTCGTTATCGAATCCCACGGGGCAGCGCGGACGAGGCATGCAGGTTTCGAAACTGCAAGTCAAACCCGCATTGACCCGCCGCGTCCTACCGCTCAAGGCAAGCTCGATCTCTGAGCAACGGCTGGCGACGCCTCAAATTGCACATTGGCCGCGGAGTGTGAGAAACCTGTCTGCGGTGCGCTAGCCTTCACAGTTTGAGGAAAGGGAGTGAATCCAGGGATCGGTTGCAAAACAGGACGTCTCAGCCTCAGCTTCCACGGAAGCCCGGCCAAGGCAAGAAGCGTCCTGATGACAATCAGTAGATCGGTCCATAAGGTTGCGCGTTCAAGGTAATCCTGAGAGATGCGAACTTTGTCCGGCGTCACAACCGTCTTGAAGTAAGTTAAAGGATCCTCAACTCGGCTGAGCATTTCGGCTTCATGACAATACTTCAAAGAAGCCGGATCGGTGAGGCCGGGGCGCACCGTGAGCAGCTTTCGATAAGCACAGTCGAACTCCATGGTTAGCTCCGGAATCACCGGGCGGGGACCTACAATGCTCATGTCGCCGCGCAGCACGTTCCAGAGTTGCGGAAGCTCGTCGATCTTGAAGCGGCGCAACCAGCGCCCGATCGGCGTGATGCGCGGATCGGCGCCCAACGTGTAAGCCGAGCCGTTAACGCTCCAGTTCATGGTGCGGAGCTTGTAAAGCTGAAAGCGCCGGAACCTTCGCCCCATGCGTTCCTGGCGAAAAATGGCAGGCCCCGCCGAGTTGGTTCGAACCAATACACCGGCGATTACCAGCATCGGGAGCGAAACGGTAAGCAGTACAGACGCAGCAAGAATGTCGATCGCGCGCTTGAGCACGAAGCCTCCAAGGCAAAACGAAAAAGCGCTCCGCTCGCTACATTGAGCGGATCCGCAAAAGAGGCGATGCTCGACGGCGCCAGAAGGTCCTGCAAAGGGGGAGGCCGGAAGGTGGGTCAACATCCAACGCGATGTGCCACCGATCTCGCTCCTGTCCTCCGCACGAGTCTCTTCCCCTCGTGACAACGCAGGATGAAATCTGGAATGCAAGACTTCTGCTGGAGAAAGGGATGTTGCTGTATTCACAAGAAAACATCATTTCGCCGGATCGTGTCAAGAGTCGAAATCACAAATCGGCGTGAAACTTTTCGCGGCCTACGCATCGGAAGAAGGAATCACGGGCGCACAATTCCAAATGGAGTTACGGAGCGGGGTGGTTCCAAAATGGGAACTTACGCAGGAGGTTCAGAGAGGAATCGTAGTTGCTTTGGCAATCGGGCTCAGAACCGCGTGGACGGCGCGCTCCATTTCGTCGACCGTAATGGACACAATGCACTTCTTGCCCATCTCGATGCAGGTCTGCAACAAGCAACCCATACACTCTGTTTGGTGGAGAATGACCTGATTTCGCTTGCCAAACGGATACCAGACGCCGGGCCTTTCACGCGCGGAGAAAACGACAACCGAAGGCACACCGACGCTTGCGGCCAAATGCATCGGCCCGGAATCCGGACCGACAAAGGCCTCTGCATATTTAATGACTGCCGCCGCTTCGCGCGGATTGAGGCAGCCGGCGAGTTTCAATTTGGGGCCGGTCCAGTCCTGCGCAGCATAGGCACAGTAGTCGGCTTCCTCTGGAGCTCCGATCAGCACCAGCCCATACGACGGATACCGGGCATGCAGCCGGGCGAGAAGCGCGCGCCAGTTCTCCACGCCCCAATCCTTGGATTGCATCTTCGTGCCTGGTCCACAAACCAGGATGGGGCGGCCCGCCAATGGAACAATGACCCGGCGTGCCGATTCCAGCTCGGCGGCGCTCAAATGCAGGCTCCAGTTTTCAGGGTTTTCCAACTCCGCGTCGCCTAATTCGGCAATGGAACGCGCTAGCAGCGACGCATACGGCTCGTACATCCCGGTGGTGGAATCGTAGCGGTTCTTCATTATCTCTCCCGGCAGACCCACGATGCGCCGCAAGCCGGCGATGCGGAAAAAGGCACGGTCCCTGCGCGCATCGCTCAGCAAGGCGCGCGGCATCAAGTGCACCAGGACATCGGCGCGAAAGCTTCGGATTTCGCGCAAGGTACGCAGGATTTCGCCGAGGTTGCGTGTGGCTCCCGCATAACGCATGTCACGATGCACCAGGCCGGATTGGCCCAGCACGTCCATCGCGGTTGCGGCTTTGGGATGAACCGGGAGGTCCGTCAGAAGCACCCTTTCGGCGTTGGGAAAGGCTCGGGCGATTAAGTGCAACGACGGCAGCGCGACAATGGTGTCGCCCAGGCTGCCCGTGCGGTAGATCAAAACCTTCCGGACGGATAAGTCGGGATACAATCGGTTTCTCCTGGTCGAGAAGCGGATCGCAGATGCAACTCACTGCCAAGCCAGCGCGCGCCGCAGGGTTCGTTTTCTGCTTCCCGCCGAGCTAGGGCAGTTTAGGAGATAGTGGGTCCGTTTGGACGTTGCCCAAGGTCGCCGCTCCCTGTTGGTCCCACCCCAACGACGAACACATGTCGTTGGGGACCGCGGGGTTGGCCAGGTCGACTTTGCGATTTCTCTTCGGCTACATGATTTCCTAAACTGCCATGAGCCTCAGGATCTCCTTAGATATAGGAATGGCAGCCAGGATGGCATCATCCTTAGAGCAGATCGCCGCCGCCATCTCCGCCAAGGCCTCCGCCATCGTCGAAACCGCCGCCGGCGTCGAAACTCGAGCTATCGCCCACGCCCGAGTTATCGTAGCCGGAGTTATCGTCGAAGCCTGAGTTATCGAAGTTTCCCTGGTCGTTTCCCATATCATTGGCTGAAGTCGTATTGTAACTTGCATCGGAGAATTGCGCGCCGCCCTGATCGGCGAACTGGCCAGCCGACTGCTGAATGTGAGACTCTTCGCCGCCCCGCGCAAAACCACCTTGGTTCAAGTTCTCGTGCCCGGGAGCCGGCTGGTCGTAATAATTGTTGACGACCTCTTCAACTGGGCGCTCGAAGCCCGCGCCCATCATACCCACTCCCGGCCCCATTCCAAAGCCG
>JASHTH010000325.1 GCA_030040655.1 Acidobacteriaceae bacterium
TTTCACCCCTACTTCCGCTTCAAAGAAACCACCGGCGACTGCCATCTCTACACCACCAGCGCTACCCAGGTCGGCCAAGCGACGCCGGTGAAGAAGGCAGGGACTAGGGATTAGGGAGCAGGGACCAGGGATTAGGGAATGTAGATCAGGGAACAATTGTCAGTGGCCAGGGATGAGTCATTACAGCTTGTTTCAAAATACGTCTTGTAACAGGGCACGACTTCAGTCGTGCCGAAGTGCGCCCCAAAAACAGGGAGGGTTTAAACCCCTGAGGTCAAAAAGGCGATCCAACAAAGATATGTTTCAACCATGCTCCAGTGATTGGTACTCAGTTCCGGTTGCCCGTACCTCAGTCCCTCAGTCCCTATCCCTCAGCCCCTTAGTCCCTCAGTCCCTAGTCCCTCACCCCCTAGTCCCCCAGCCCCCCAGTCCCTCGGTCCCTACGTCCCTCAGTCCCTACGTCATTCATGCCGCAGCGCTTCCATGGGCTGCACGTTCGCGGCGCGCCGCGCCGGAATCCAGGTCGCGGCGACGGCTACGGCGAAGAGGATCAACGCTCCCGAAATCAACGTAGCCGGATCCCAGGACTTGATGGCGTAGAGCATCGAGCTCACCAGCTTGGCCAGGCCCAATGCCGCGGCCAGGCCGGCGACAACTCCGGCAATGGTCAGCCACGCGCTTTCGCGCAGAACCATGCCGCGCACCTGCGCCGGGAGGGCGCCAAGAGCCAGTCGAATGCCGATTTCGTTGGTGCGCCGCGCGACCGTGTAGGCCATGATGCCGTAGATGCCCACGCAGGCCAGCGCCAGCGCCAGCAGCCCGAAGCCGGTCGTCAGCGCGGCAAAGATGCGCTCCATCTGCATTTCGGCGTCGATCTGCTCCTGCTGGGTGCGAATGTCGAGCACCGGCAGGTCTGGATCGATCTGTTGCACCGCGTGGCGAATCGAGGCCGCGAGGCCTGCCACCTCGCGTTGGGTGCGAACCTCGAAAGTGAGGAACCGCATATTGCGGCTTTGAACGGTTGGGACCAGGAACTGCGCCTGCGCACCATCGCGCAAATCGTTGTAGTTCGTATCGGCGCAGATGCCCACAATCTGCGTCCATCCGTCCTTTTCCGGTTCGTCGGAGGTGAATCGCTTCCCGATCGGGTTCTCGTGCGGGAATCGCTTCCGCGCCAGGCTTTGGTTAATGACCGCCACCTTTGGAGAAGTGGCCGTGTCCTGCGAACTGAAGCCGCGTCCGGCGACAATGGGGATGCCGAGAGTCTCAAAGAAGTTGTTGTCCACGTCGTTGAAAAGCTCTCCATCCGGACTGTTGCGACTGGACTTCTCACCTTCGAGAACAAACGAAGCTCTGCTCATGCTGCCGGCGATGTAGGGGACGGCTGCGGCGGTAACTGCCTCAACCCCAGGCAAGGCAGCCACGGCCTGTTTGACCTTCGTGTACAGCGGCGCCTGCTTGCCTTCCGGATATCGCTTCTCGGGAAGCTCCAAGCCGAAAAGCAGCAAATGATCGGTGCGGAAGCCGACGTCGATGGAGCTGAGCGCGAAAAGCGTTCGCAAAAAAAGTCCCGCGCCCACAACCAGCAGCGTGGAAAGCGCGATCTGAAAAGCGACAATGGCTTTGCCGCCCAGGCCTTTGCGCCGGCGCGATGTGGTTTGGGCGGTTTCTTTCAGAGCGCTGCCCACTTCGGTTCGCGCGGCAGACCAGGCCGGCGCAACCCCGAAAACCAGCCCGGTCAAAATGGTTACGCCCGCCGCGAAGGCGAAGACGCCCCAATCGAAGGGCACGCTGAAGGTCTCCATCTCCCATGAGTTAAACAGCAGACTGGGAATGGCATTGCGCCCGAGGTAGCCGAGCGCCAGGCCGGCCAGGCCGCCGATGACGGCGAGCAGCAGGCTCTCGGTCAGCATCTGGCGCAGGATGCGTGAGCGGCCCGCGCCCACGGCCAGGCGCACGCTCATCTCGCGCTGGCGCTGCGCGCCGCGCGCCAGCAGCAGATTGCCGATGTTGGCGCAGGCCAGCAGCAAAACGAACCCGGTGAGCGCCATCAACACGTTCACAGGCTCGGAAAACTGGTCTGCGGCAAAGTTCTCGCCGCGGCTGCCGTCGACAAGGAACAGGCGAGGAATGGTCTCTCCGGCCTTGATCTTCACGGTGCCGCGGACCGCGGATTGCATCTGCGAGTTGAGCACCGCCTGCGCACCCTTGTCGCTCACGCCCGGCTTGGCCCGGCCCATGATCTCGATCCACCAGGTGTCTGGATCGACCAGCAGCGACGACGATTTGGTGAAGGTCGGCGTGATCAGGGGCTGCATGCTGAGCGGAACGAAGACATCCGGCGAAAACTGCGGATTGACGGCGCCGGTGAATCCGCGCGGAGCCACGCCCACGATCGTCAGCACCGACTGGCTCAGGGTGATGGTCTGGCCCAAAGCTGCCGGGGATCGCGCAAAGGCGCGTTCCCAAAGCCCGTCGCTGATGACAGCGACGTTTCCGGCGCCGATCGCGGTTGTGTCCGACGGTTGGATGGCGCGTCCCAGTTGCGGTCGAATCTCAAGTGAGGCGAAGTAATTGCCCGACACCATCTCCGTCTGCACGCGCTGCGCATTGCCGCGGATGGTGGCGTTCATCTGGAGCTGTTTGAAAGCGAACAGGTCTTCAAGCGAGCGGTTTTCCTTCTTCAATTGCTCATAAACCGGATAGGTGAACTCTGGACTGGTCGTGCCTCGGACGGGGTCGGAATCCCAGTTCCCCCAGAAGCTATGCACGACCTTGTTGCCGTCGCCGATCCACTTGAGCAGGCGCAACTGCTCGGGATGGGGCACGCCCAGCCGGTCGTACATCACTTCCTTGGCGATCGAGAAAATAGTGGTGTTGGCGCCGATGGCCAGCGCGAGCGAGAGCGTGGCAATCGCGGTAAAGCCGGGGCTCTTGCGCAGCAGGCGCGCGGCGTAGCGCAGGTCGGCAGCGAATTCGTCCCACCAGCGCAGGCCCAGCGAGGCGCGCATTTGCTCTTTATGAGCCAGTTCCGGGCCGAGTGCGATGCGGGCTCGGCGGGCAGCGTCTTTCGGGGAATGCCCGGCGCGGATCAGGTCGTCGGTCAGGCGTGCCAGATGATCGGCCAGCTCGACCTCCATCCCGGCTTCGATCCGGCTGCGCTGCGACACCGCCCGAAACCATGACCGCAGCGGATGAAAAACGCGGACGAACGCAGAACGGAAACTCACTCTCGCCTCCAGCGGATAGTGGTCGGTGTTCAGTGGTCGGGTGGGGCCGTTAGCCATTAGCTCTCAGCTCTCAGCTCTCAGCTCTCAGCTCTTAGCTTTCGGCTCTCAGCTCTCAGCTCTCAGATGTCAGCATCCCCCTGATCTCTGATCTCTAATCCCTAATCCCTCAGTCCCTTAGTCCCTCATCCCTACGTGGCTCGTAGAATGGTCCCGATAGCCCCCGACATCCGGTTCCACTTCTCGGTTTCCGCTTCCAGCCGCTCGCGGCCGGCTGCGGTCAGCCGGTAGTACTTGGCCTTGCGGTTGTTCTCGCTCTCGCCCCATTCGCTGGCGATGGCGCCCTGATGCTCCAGCCGGTAAAGCGCGGGATACAGCGACCCCTGCTGGATGACCAGCTCCTCGCCGGAAATCTGCTGGATGCGCAGCAACACCCCGTAGCCGTGCAGCGGGCCGAGCGAAACCGCCTTTAG
>JASHTH010000326.1 GCA_030040655.1 Acidobacteriaceae bacterium
ATCGTTTCCGTGAGCTGGGCGCCGTTGTAGGCGAGCGTCACCGCGAAGACATGCCCGCTATGCAGGTCGATGCCGGTCTTCGAAAGATCGATGGCCGGAACGGTTGGCGAGGCTCCGTCGGTATAGAAGCCTGTTGAGTCCGGCCCCTCGCCGTCGTTGTTGTAAGGATCGAATTTCACCGCTGCGCTGGACGCAATGCCGGCTTTGCCGCCCGGCGCACTCGGGCCGTAACCGAGGCCCCCACCCGCCGAACCCAGCGCCGTGATCCCTTCGTCTTGCAAAACAAACGTGATCCCTCCTCCATTGGGATCGGTAAGCAGGAACTGGAAATGCGTCGTGAAGTTTGTAATCCGCAGAGGTACGCGGAAATAGGCGCTGCCTGCCTCGGACTCATTGCCGTCGGTGAGTCGCAGCCGTTTGGAAGCAATCTTGGCCGAGCCGTTCAGGTAAAATTTGCCCGCGTCAAAGCCGGTATCGAGAGTAAAGACGTTGCCCGGTGTTCCGACGACGTACTGCGCCTGGGTCACGTCGCTGGGCGCGCTGCCCAGAGCCATGGCGATGGCCTGAAACGCCGTGGTGGAAGAAATCGTCACGGGCTCCGTGTAGACAATCGAGCCGGAGGTGGGTGCCTCCCCCTTTTTGGTGTAGTAGATGATCGCTCCCGGCGTCTGGTCCAATAAAGTCACTCGCACCGGGCCTGCGGTATCGGCGGGACCCGGCGAGAAAACCGGCGCGGATGTGACCGTGGAGAGGCTGCTGAACAGGCCATACACGGTGACTGCCAGGTCTCCTCCGACGTAGACTCGTCCGTTCGCAATGGTGGGGGTGGTGAATTTCACCGCCACGGCGGCCTGGTCCCTGTGGCCGCCCGCATAGGAGCTGGAGTAGAGTTCCGTAGCCAGCGCCGGATCGTATGCGTGAAGGACGGCTGGCCCCTTTGAATACTGCGAGTTATCCAGCATCCAGACGATCGCGTTGGCCGTGCCGTTGGCGGAAACGCTCGGCGTTCCGCCGCCGACGTAGCAGCCGTCGCAACCAAAGGCGCTGTTTGGCGCTGTCACCGGCGTGGTGTTAAAAAGCCCGGTCTTGGGGTCGAAGGTCCATGCGCTCAAAGGACCATCGCGCCCGGCGAGGTAGAGCGTGTTGTTGAAGAATGCCGGGGTCGCGAAGATATGAAAGCCGCCGTCGGAAAAGTCCTGGATATCCTGATTCGTGTTCTGGTGATAGCCGCCCATCTTGTCCCGATCGACAAGATAGATCCGGCCGGTCTTGTCGGCGGTGACCAGCAGATGCGGATAAGGCCCGCCCGGATCGTCGATGAGCGTGCACGCGCTGGTGCCGAAATCGAGATCGTCGACGCTGAGCGTGTTCTGGTCGTAGGGTGTGAACGACGTGGCCAGGTCGAGGCCTTTGCTGCCGGGGATGAACTTCAGCGCCGAATCGGCGTAATCCACGCCGCCGCCCGTGTACGCGTCGAAAGTGCCGTTTCCGCTGGCCAAATACAGGTTGCCCCCCTGGTCGACTGAGATCCCGCCTCCGCTCATCCAAATGCCGCCATCCGTGCCGTTCGGCGTATCCACGAAGAGCC
Organism: Acidobacteriaceae bacterium; assembly: GCA_030040655.1. Classification (GTDB taxonomy): domain Bacteria; phylum Acidobacteriota; class Terriglobia; order Terriglobales; family Acidobacteriaceae; genus Telmatobacter. The sequence goes on from JASHTH010000326.1 coordinate 1,589, forward strand.
CGGTTTGTTGCCTCAGGTCGCTCGCGTTATAGCCCATCAGATACCCGTGATACGGAGGGTTGTCGCCATGCGAGGCCCACGCGATCCACACCGAGCCGTCGGCGAGGGCAAGAGCCGCGCGCTGGTTTTCGGTCAGCGAATTGAAGGCGATCTTGCCTCCCGATGAGCCCTCGCCGAGGCCATTCACGACGGGCCGGATCGTCACCGGTCCGTTCATCATCTCCTGTCCGTTGGCCAGGCTCAGAGCATGCAGGCGCTGATAGTAGGTGGCGACGCCGCTGGAAACCAGCTTGCTCTTGGCGACGGCGTAAATCACTCCCGCCTTCCGGTCGATCACCGGCGTGCCGATGATGCCGATATCCGGCGAAATGTCCCGCGACTGCGAATCGGCCGCGGGGACGGTCGTCTCGCGTTGTCCGAGCAAGTTGACGTGCCAATAGTAGCCGGCAGGCGGATTCGCTCCGTCGGCGTCAAAAGCGTACACGCTGTCGTGCGCCGTGGCGACGAGGAGAATGTTGTGCGGTTTGCCGTCCGCCATCACGTAGCCGCCCACCCACAGCGGCTGCGCATACACCTGCCCGTCGACCGTCAGCGAAAACAGCTTTCCGAAAGTTGCTGAGTTCACGTTGTCTGGAGTGAGCGCGGTCTCGTGGCTCTGCACGCCGGAGCGATAGAAATCGTAATGATGCGTGAGAACGTCCTGGGCCCTGCCGGACCCGGCCGGCAAGAAAATACCGGCTCCGAGGACGAGAAAGAATACCCAACCCGAATGCATGCTGAGGCCCGTGCAAAACCTACTCTTCACTTCAATCTCCTGGATCAACAACTGCGACGTAAGAATTTCGCTCAGGGTAAACGACTGGCCGTACCAAGTAAAGTCCGAAACTCCGGAAAACTGGGCATGGAGCGGTTGCAAAGTTGCAGTGCCTCGGAGGTGCAGGAGCCACGTGGCTCTTTCCCCAAGAAAGAGCCACCGTGAACGGCGAATCGAATTGAGCTCAGCTTCATTTCCTGTAGGAAGCCTTTTCATCTCCTCGGGCCGCGGATGCAACCGGCTCTAGGCTGACTCGTTGACCGCAGGGAAGCACGTGAACTCCTCGTCCCGGACTTCCATATAGGGAATGAACTTGACTTCCGGATGATTGCGCACGGAAAAGTGCAGCGGTTCGCCGGGAATTCTGTCCAGGAGTTCGGCCGGCTTTTCCGGCTTGGCCGCGCCGCTCAACTCCACGCTCGATGAGCCGACCGCCGCCAGCAGAATCGGCCCATACTCAAACGAGTATCTCGTCTTTCCCGCTATCTGATCGGCCCCGGCATATCTTCGCGTCCGCACCTCCGGCCGCAGCGTGAATTGAACCGTATCGCCATTCGACCATTTCCGATCGAGCGCGATGTAGCTTCCCGGCTTGCCCGTTCCCGCAGCTTTCCCGTTGACCAGAACTTCCATCTCCCCCGCCGACCACGAAGGCACGCGCACGCGCAGCGCGGCGTGCGTCGGCCTTGGCGTGGTGAGAACGCACTCGACCTTCGCGTCATTCGGGAACCACGTTTTCATCGTGAAATCCATTGCCGCATCGCCCTGCTGCCACCGGATCGCCGACGGCTCGTAGAGGTGAATGTAGAGCCCGTCCGGCGCAATCGAGTAAATGTGTTCCGGCAGCGAGCCGATCAGCCGCGTCCCTTGGCCTTCGCAGCAGGTATTGATCCGCGTGCCTTTTTCTTTCTTGCCGACAAGGATCGTGTGGTAGCGCAGCCCCTCCGTGCCGTCCTGGTTGGCAATCGCGACGTTGTAGATCGATTTCTCGATCTCCGTTGCGTAGCGCTCCTCGGCGGGACTCATCATCTGGAACCGCTGGCTGAGGAAGACCCAAAACGAGCTGCCGCACAGCTCGCCCAGCTTCTGCGTCAGCGAATTCGCGTCGGGCGGATCGTAGTTGTACTCGATGATCGAGATCGACCCGCCCGGCTGCTCCCAATGCGCGTTGTACATCTCCCATGCGGCCTTCACGCCGTCGTGAATTCGCTTGTCGCCCGTCGCCCGGTAAAGATCGAGATAGGCCTCGAGATTCGTCAGCAGATAACAATGCGGCCGATCGTAAGGATACTGCCAGATCGCGTCTTTTTCGCCGCGCGCCAGCGCATCGAGCCACTTGTCCTCGAGAAAATATCGCTGAATGACCTGCATGTCGGCCAGTTTTCCCGCCGGAGTAAAGTACATGCGCGTATTGGCGATCATTCCCTGGCCGCCCTGCACCGCGCCGCGCATCAGGTCGGGTAGATACTGGCAGCGGTCGAACCAATCGTAATTGCCGCGCAGCAGCTCGAATGCGTCTTTTCTGCCGCCGTAGCCCGCTTCGATC
>JASHTH010000327.1 GCA_030040655.1 Acidobacteriaceae bacterium
TGAATCGCCTTCACGCCCCAGCGCCGGCACGCTTCCGCACGCTTGACCAGGTCCTTGTAAGGAAACTCCAGCCGGTCTTCCGAGGAATTGATCTGGATCTGCTGCCACGAATGAACGTCGCGCACCCACGCGGGCATCTGCGGAGCTTTGAACCACGTGCGCCGCCAAGCTTTGTAAATGTCGGCCCCGGCGTGCCAGTCACCGGTGAAGGGCTCAATGACCAACGCTTCGGACTTCTGCGTCGCGCCCGGCTGGATAAAACAAAGATAGTTCGGATCGATCGCAATCGCCGAGTCGCCAACCCTGCCTGAGCCATCGACCGCGTCCGAATCGAAGGAATCAACCCAGCCCGGCGCCAGCGCGAAGCATATCTGCACTACATGCTTCTGGCCCTCGTCGTGATAGCCGAGGTAAAGACCGCGCGATTCGCTCAGAATGAGACAGAACTGGATGTCGGCGCCGAGATGTCGCAACTGCGCCGGCGTGTCGTAGCCGTAATAGCCGACTTCATTGCCGAAGTTGGGCCAAAGCCCGATCGAGCTCATCCCGCTGTAACTCCACGCCGCCTGCCGCAAATGCTTTTCATCAAGCGGGGGCCTGAGTCCCTTCAGCCGCGGATACGTGTAGCTTTCAATCACCGCCGCGCTGCCATTCCTAATCTCGTAACTGAACGAAACGGCATTACCGTCGAGCCGGACGCGCTGCTTCACTTGAATATCGAGTTCGCCCATCCGCTCGCTGTGGAATCCCGACCAGGTGATCGCCGCTTCACGCTCGTCAGCATCGATGTGCGGTTTGCCGGTTTCCTTTTCACTGAGGTAGTGAAAGCGATGCTCCGGAGCCGGAACATGCAGGCGCAACCCGGCGCCTTGCATCTTCCACGCCCTGTCGCGGCTCGCCAGCGACGTGACACAGCCCGTCGCGCGGTCGATTCCGATCCGCCAATGCTCGTTTTCCAGTACCAGCACATCGGCAGCCGCCGTCGCTTGGCCGGCTGCGGTGCGATTCACAATCAGGCTCGATGCGCCAGCGGTAAGCGCGCTGCCCAGAAATCTGCGCCGCGAAACAGTCATCGAGGAGCCCTCCTCGCTCGGCATTCGCTCAGCAAAGGATCAGCTTAAACCTCCGTGTCCGCCGATCAAGGCAAGAGGTAATCGCGCATTTTGGGAGGGTACGTGCTTTAGCCCGTACATATTGCCGAAAAAAGCTCCTCGGGGTTTAGCCCCTGAGGGAAAATGCACCACTACCCCGCAAGAGCTGTTTGGCCACGCGAACATACAGCCCCACCGCTTCCAGCAACTCGCGCTTGGCGACTTTCTCGTGCGGCGTGTGGGCCACGTGGATCGAGCCCGGCCCGAGCAGCAGCGGTTCGCCCCAGTTGCTCAGCTTGGGAATGTCGGTAGTGAACTTGGCGATCATGGTTGGAATGCCTTCGACGGCGCGCAGGCGAACGAAAGGAATCTCAAGCGTGAAATCGACCTCGGCCAGGCCGGCGGCGGCCTCGAGGATGGCCGCGCGGACCGGCGCCGAGTCGCCGATCAGCCTGACCGCGATCTGGGCGTCGGCGTGGTCTGCGATGACGTTCGGGGCGCGCCCGCCTTGGATCAGCCCTATGTTCAGCGTCGATGGACCCACGTCGTCCGCAACCGGAAGCGACAGCGCGAGCACATTCGAAAGCGCTTGAACAAGCTTGTGGACGGCGCTGTCACCCAGCTCCGGATAGGCCGAATGAGCCATCTTGCCCGTGGAGCGGAGAGTCACGCGAAGCGTTCCTTTCGAGGCCAACGCCAGGCGATTGTCGGTGGGCTCGCCGTCGACGAGAAAGCGGCTGCCTTTGGGCTGCAGGTTGGCCACCATGGCGCCGGCCGAGTCGCGCTCTTCGCCGCTGACGAAGAGCAAGCCGACGCGATAGCCCGCCGCCCGCAGCGCTTCGGCGGCCGCGATCTGCGCAGCGAGGATTCCCTTGGCGTCGCAGACGCCACGCCCGTAAAGGAACTCGTCGTCTTCGCTCGGGGCGATGTAGGGCGGCACCGTGTCGAGATGCGTTGAGAAAACAAGATCGGGCGTCTCGCCAGCCCGCCCCGCGTAGACATTCCAACGGGGATCGTGCGATCCGCTCTCCGCCGGCTGCGGAACCGGAGTCTTTTCCACCGCCCAGCTGCGTTGTGCGAGGAATCGGGCGAGAAAGTCGCCCGCCGCTCCCTCGTGGTACGTGGTCGAGTCGATCTCCGCCAGCACGCGGGTGAACCGAATGGGATCGATCGGCGGCGCTTCGATCATGGTGCAGCCAGAATATCCCAACCGGTAAGCTGCTCTCCGTCAATCGATTCGCGGTTGCAGAACGCGTATTGGACGGCCTGTTCCGCGATCCGGAATCAATTTCCCTATCGGATGGAACGCCGAAGCAAACTGCGAGTAGAATGCTCTATGAGTGATCACCGCTGACAAATCTGTTGCCTGTTGCGCCGCTTGCTTGACCCGCCTCAAGGTAGTCGCGAGCGCGGCCGGCAAGGAGATGTGGAGATGACGCCGGCGACCGATTTCGCGATCGAAAGCCTGCACGCTGCGACTTACGCAATCTTCACAGGAGCTCTGGCGGCATGCAGCATCGAATCGGCGTTCGACCGCCGTCTCCGCTTCGAAGGCAGCGTCCTTCACCGCCTGATGCCCGACGGCAGCGGCCCGGCCAGCATCAACCTGGCGAGCTATAAGCGCATCTTTGTCATTGCGCTGGGCAAGGCCGCCGGCCCCATGCTGGATACGCTGCTCGACCGGATGCACCGGCGCAAAGGCCTGCGCGGAATCTGCTGCACCAACCCGTTGCCGAAGACCCGAAACTGGCGCTTCCGCTACTTCGAGGGCGGCCACCCCCTGCCCAACGAAGACTCGTTCGAAGCCGCGCGTGCCGCCCTGGCGCTGCTCAAGCGGACGCGCAAAGACACGCTGATCTTCTTTCTCATCTCCGGCGGTGGCTCGGCCATGTTCGATCTTCCGCTGGCCCCGAGCATCGGCCTCGATGACACCATGGCGTTCCACCAGGCGCTGCTCGGTTCGGGCGCTCCCATCAACGAGATCAATACACTGCGCAAGCACTTTTCCGCGGTCAAGGGCGGGCGGCTGGCCATCGCCGCGCCCGATGCGATGAAAGTTTCTCTGTTGCTGCCGGACGTGCCCCTGCGCGAACTCGATGCGCTTTCTTCCGGGCCGACGTCGCCGGATCACACGACGGTGGGCGATGTGCGCGACCTGATCGCCCGCTACGGGTTGGAAATGAAGTTTCCGGCTTCGGTCCGGCACTTCTTCGAACGCGACGATCTGCCCGAGTCGCCCGGCAACAAGGGCTGGCGGCCGCCGTTCTTTCCCCGCTCGAGCCGCGCCGAAACAGCGCCGACTCGCCGCGTAACCTCTGCGGCCAGCATGAGCGGCGAAGCCGATGCCTTTCGCGATTCGGTCTTCGAAATCCTGCTCTCGAGCCACGACCTGGTGGAGAACGCGCGCACACTGGCCGCCAAGGCCGGCTATCACGTCGCCGTCGACAATTCCTGCGATGATTGGGACTATGCCGAGGCAGCGCGCTACCTGCTCGATCGCTTCCACTCGTTGCGCCGCCGGCATCCGCGGCTGTGCCTCATCTCCGGCGGCGAGGTAACGGTGACGCTGGGGCCCTCGCCCGGCGCCGGTGGACGCAACCAGCAGTTTGCGCTCGCCTGCGCGCTCGATCTGGCGAAATATCCGGGCGAACACCTGACCGTTCTCAGCGCCGGATCGGACGGCATCGATGGAAACTCCCAGGCCGCGGGAGCGATCGTCGATCCTACGACGACGGCGCGTGCGCGGGCATTTGGATTCGATCCCACCGTTTCCATGGCGACCTTCAACGCCTGTCCGCTCTTCACGGCTCTGGGCGATGCCGTGGTGACCGGCCCGACGGGCCATAATTTGCGCGACCTCAGGCTGCTCGTCGCCGATCACGCGTAGCCGTCCGGGGGCTGCCGCATGGGGGCCGGCGCGAATCTTCCCCGGTCGGCGGATCCAGGCGAAGAACGACTGTGTAAACTTTAGTGAAGGTACTTGAAGTTCTTCCCCAGTCGTTACTCTACTGGTTGTGAATGAAAGCTACAATCGTTTGATATCGGCTTTTCAGATTCTCTGCCTCTCGCGTAGGAATGCCCCGTGGCTCGCAAGGTAATTCGCAAGGCCGTCGCCAAAACGCCCGATATCCGTACCGTTGCCGCTCTGGCAAAGGTCTCCATCGCTACCGTGTCCCGAACCATCAACGGTTCCCCGGCGGTCAGCGACCGGCTGTCCAAGCGCGTCTGGCAGGCGATCGAGCAATTGAATTACTTTCCCAACACCCATGCGCGTAGCCTGGTCTCCGGGCGCAGCCGGCTTCTCGGCATCATCGTCGAAAACATCACCAATCCGTTTTTCCCCGAACTGATTCAAAGCTTTGAAGAGGTCGCCGTGGCCCATGGCTACGAAATCCTGGTCAGCTCCTCGAACAGCGACCCGGCCATCCTGACCACCTGCGTGCGGCGCATGCTGGAGCGCAAGGTGGAAGGCGTGGCCGTGCTGACTTTCGGCGAAGAGGAGCCGGTGCTCGACAAGCTGGCCCACCACGATGTGCCCATCGTGCTGGCCGAGTTCAAGCTCGACGACCCCAAGGCAAGCACCATCCTGCTCGACTACACAACGGGGATCCACGCCGCGGTCCAGCACCTGCAGGATCTCGGGCACCGGCTCATTGCCTTTTTGGCCGGACCGCACACGCTGCACTCGGCCATCACGCGCGAAAACGACTTTCGCGCGGCCATGCAGGACGCCGCGCTGCCCATCCAGAAGAAATTCGTTGTCGAATGCGATCACACCCTGAAGGGAGGCGTGGCCGGATTCTCTCAGTTGTGGTCGCTTCCCACGCGCCCAACCGCCGTGCTCTGCTCCAATGACATGACGGCCATCGGCGTGCTGCGCGCCGCCTACCACGAAAGCCTGCGCGTGCCGCAGGATCTCTCCGTGGTCGGTCTGGACGACATCGACTTCGCCGAGTTCACGCTGCCGCCGCTGACCACCATCAGGCTGTCGCGCACCGATCTGGCGCGGGCTGCGTTCGAAGCACTTCGCCAGCAGGCCGAGGAGCCGGCGAATCCGAAACTGCAGCGCGAGTTTCTGGTTTCGACCAGCCTCGTGGTGCGGGGATCGACGGCGGCGCCGGCCGTCAATGGCCGGTAGGGCCCATTTCATCCGCGCTCACCAGCGCGCGAGCGGGGCCGCGCGCATGGCAACGACCGCGTCGTGCGTCGACTGCGCCGCGTCCCGGCGACTCGCGTAGTTCTGCGACTCGCCGAACTGCACCTCGGCGGAAAACCTGCGCGAGGCAAGAACCCTCCACAGGTGCGGAACAAACGCCATATCGCCGAACCAGCACAGTTCGCGCTCCGTTCCTCCCTGATTGACGTAGCGAATGGCCGCGGCCGCGATGGGGGCAGCAGCCGCAATGGCCGGCTCATAGAGCCGCGGATGAAAGCGCAGCAACGCGCTGCCGTCGGTGCTGGTGCCCTCGGGGAAAAGCAGGATGGGTACCGGCAGCTTCAGCCGCTCGCTCATCGCCTGCGCAACCATATTGGCGCTCACTCGCCGCCTGCGATCGAGAAAGAGCGTCCCGCCGGCGCGCGCCGCCCACCCAAAGTATGGCCAGAAGGCGACCTCGGCCTTGGAGATGAAAAAGCACGGCAGGATGGCGCCGTAGATCAGAATGTCAGCGTGGCTGAGATGATTGGAGACCACCAGTCCGCGCGTCGGCACGGGGCCCTGGACTCTGCAGCGGATCCCCATGGCGGCTCTTACCAATCGGCACGACCACTGCAGCCAGCGCGCGCGGCGCTCCAGCGTGGGACGGCCCTGCATCCGGATCAGCCAATAGTACGCGAAGCAGGCTGCCAGGGCCGCTCCCAGCGTCACAGCGCGCCGGGCAGCGCGAAGATGACCTATGTGAGCGGCGCCAGGAAGCGATTGCGCGCGGCCGGCGACAGCAACTCAAGATCGAGCAGCGTGAGGAAATCGATGGTGCCGAAATCCCGGTCCCATGCTGGCGTGGCGCAGATGCGCGCCCCGATAGCAAGGTAGGTCTTGAGCAGCTTCGGAACCGTGACCGGCGTCGGCAATTCTTGCTGGCAGGGCGATGGCTGTGTACATTCGCCCTCGTGCTCGCTGGGCCAGGCATAGGCAGCGGTGGGCACCGTCCGGAACTCCGGCGCGACGCGGAACGGCTCCAGCAGGCGATACATCTGCCAGCCCTGGCGCGGGTCCTTCGAGTTCAGCGATGAGCAACCGATGAGATAGCGCAACCCCATGTGGGTAGCATACTGCGCGATGCCCCTCCACAGCAGTGTTAACACCTCCGGCGTGCGGTGGTCGCGATCGATGGCCGCGCGCCCCAACTCCAGCGTGCCGGCACGCAGCGGCTCATAGGGCGCAAAATCGAACTCCTGCTCGGAGTAGTAGCCGAGATTGCGCTGCGCCGTCGCGCCCGACTGCATGCGATAAGTGCCGACAACGCGGCGACCCGGAATCTTCTCAAGCATATCCTCGACCAGCAGATGTTCGCAGAAGAGGTCGAACGGGTCGGTGTCCATTCCGGTTTGGTAAGAGCTCTCGAGACCTTCGCCGAGCTCGATATTGAAGACCTTGAAGCGCAGACGGCAGGCGGCGTCGCGATCCTCGACCGATTGCGCCATACGCAGTCGATAGCGGCCCACTTCGGCGTGAACGTGCGGCCGTGCTGGCGCTGCAAGCGGCGCAAATCGTCCCGTCGGGGGCGAGACCTCAAGAAGTGATGAAGGTGCAACCGCCAGATTGCGTGGGACTCTTTGCCGCTCGCGTGCAATCACGAGCGCAGTATGGCGAAGTATCGATGAGAGGACTGTCAATCTGTTGCAAATG
>JASHTH010000328.1 GCA_030040655.1 Acidobacteriaceae bacterium
AGGCGCCGCGGCCGCTGCAATGTTGGCTGACGAGTAGCTTTGCAGCCGGGATAGGGTGTGTGTCACAGGAGGTACGCTACTGTGACTCACCTGCGCAAAATGATGCTCGAAGAGCTCGAGCGTCGTAACTACACCGCAGCCACCATCCGCCACGATTTGCGCTTTGTGGAGGAGTTCGCCCAACACTTCGGCAAGTCTCCCGATAAGCTTGGCCTGGAGCATCTGCGCAGCTACCAGGCTTACCTGTTCAAGGAACGGAAGCGGTCCCCAGGATCGGTCGAGCACCATATTTCTGCGCTCCGGTTCTTCTTCGTGCGCACCCTGCCCGGCATGAATTTCGCGAGGATCTGCCTTTTCCCAAGACCCGCAGCAAGCTGCCCACGATCCTGAGCCGGGAGTTGGAGTTGAAGGCAGCGGATCGTGCAATTGAGGAGAACAAGTGCCTCAAATCAGGCCCAGCTGAATCCGCTGCGCTGGAGCGGTAGGATACGGATTCGCTTTCCTGTCGCGGCGAAGATGGCATTGCTCAGCGCGGCTACCGCGGGTGGAAGCGTGGGCTCTCCAAGGCCGGTCGGTGCGTAGTCGGTTTTGCGCCAGAAAACCTCGATCTTCGGCGCCTGCCGCATGCGCACAAATGGATGATTGTGGAAGTTCGACTGCTGGACAACGCCATCGACCAGCGTAATCTCCAGCCCCATGTGGCTCATTCCCTCAATAACACCGCCGAAGGCAATGTTTTCGGCAGCGGCGGGGTTGATAATCTGGCTGCCAATGTCTCCCGCAGCCCACATGTGCCGAACCGTCACGCGATTCCGATCGTCGACGCTCACGTCAGCGACCACGGCGAAGTAGCCGAGATGGCAGAACCAGGCCGCGATCCCCATTCCGCGACCTGGAGTCTTCGTCCGGCGCGCCCAACCCGACTTCTCCGCGACCAGCTGGAGCACGCCTTTGAAGCGCTCCGGGATGAGAACCTCCTGACCTGACGGCTCGTGGTCGCCGACGGGGTCGTGCTCGCCGGAGGACCACGGCGCACGCGTGTTGCTGAGCAGCTCGAGCTGAAAATCGAGGGGGTCGCGTCCGGCGGCATGCGCCAGTTCATCCAGAAAGGACTGCGCAACCCAGCAGTAGGCGTTGTCGCCGGGGGCGCGCATGGCTCCGGTGCGGAGCGAAAGCGGCTGCATGGATGTGTACAGCGCGAACGCGGGCGGAAAGCCGGCAGGATATGAGTCCTGGCCGATGCCGCCGCCGGAAGTGGCGTGTTTTCCATCGCCAAAGGTGACCAGATGCTGCCGCCACGCCGTGAGCTTGCCCTGGGCGTCCACGCCGCCCTTCAGGCCCATCGTTCCACCGGGACGATAGGGGTCGTGGGCGATGTCGTCTTCGCGCGACCAAAGCAGCTTGACCGGCGCGTCGACTCGCTTGGCGATCCACGCCGCCTCAACGAGGTAATCGTTCTGCAGACGGCGTCCAAAGCTGCCACCCGAACGGATCATATGGGTGGTGATGTCCGACTCTTGGATCCCGAGCGTCTGCGCAACCAATTGGCGGCCATTTCCCGGCAGGGTGCTGGTCGACCACATTTCCAGCTTGCCGTCTTTCCAATGCGCCGTGGCGCCCTGCGGCTCCATCGTGCCGTGGGCGATGAAGGGATACTGGTAGGTGGCTTCGACGACCTTAGCAGAAGATGTGAAAGCGGCGTCAATGTCTCCATACTTGCGCAGCGTGCTGGCGGGCGGAGCGGCGAGAAGCTCCTCTGCGCGCTTGTGGAAACCGTCGGTGCTTTGCGTGACCGCGGGGCCGAGATCCCAATCGACCTTGAGCTGCTTGCGAGCCTGCTGCGCCAGCCACCAGTTGTCGGCGACGATGGCGATGCCGGGTTCCATGCCGGGCTCCCATGGCGTGAAGGCAGCGGGCGTAATGCCGCCGTCGATGACGAAGACGTGGCGCACGCCGGGGAGTGCTTTGATTTGATCGATGTTGGCGGATTTCACCTTGCCTGCAAACACCGGAGCCTTCTCTATCGCGGCATACAGCATTCCCGGCAACTGAACATCGATGCCGAAGATCGGCTTACCGGTCACGATGGCATGCGTGTCCACGCCGGTCTGCGAATGACCGATGATGCGATAGTTCTTGGGGTCTTTGAGCTTGACCTTGTCGAGCGCGGGAGCGGATAGTGTGGCGGCTTTGGCAGCAAGTTCGCCATAGCCCGCCGAGCGCAGCGAAGCCTGGTGAAGTACGCGGCAGGGTTCTGTGGTGCAGTCGGCTGCCGGCACATTCCATAGTTGCGCTGCAGCCGCAATCAGCAACTGGCGGCCTGCTGCTCCGACGCGTCGCATCGGCTCCCATCCCTCAGGAGTGTTAGCCGAGCCGCCGGAGAATTGCTCGCCATAGATCTTTTCGTTCAGATCCGCCTGCTGAACGCGAACCTGTTTCCAGTCCACATCCAGCTCCTCGGCGATGAGCATGGGCAGCATATTGCGCATGCCTTGCCCGGACTCTGATGCGCGGGCCATGATGGTCACCACGCCGTCGGGCGCGATGTGAATGAAAGCCTGCGGCGTAAGCTCCGGCGGAGGCGGCGGTCCCTGGGCCGCGGCCAAGGGCGAATGGTAGAGCTTAAGAGCGAAGCCGCCGCCAGCAAGGGCCGTGAGTTCAAGAAACGATCTCCGATCCATGCGCATGATCAGGCCCTCCCCTTCGCTGGAGCGGCTGTGACGCCTGCACCTGCCGCTTGGTGAATTGCCTGCCGGATGCGCGCGTAGGTTCCGCAGCGGCAGAGGTTTCCGCTCATGGCGGAGTCGATGTCGGCATCTGTGGGGTGCGGGTTTTGCTTGAGCAGAGCCGCGGCCGACATGATTTGGCCCGCCTGGCAATAGCCGCACTGCGGGACGTCAATGTGCTCCCAGGCCACCTGCACCGGATGAGACCCATCGGTCGAAAGACCCTCAATGGTCGTGATGGGCTTTTCGGCCACAGATCCAACTGGCGTGAGGCAGGAGCGCACCGCCTGGCCGTCCACGTGCACTGTGCAGGCGCCACAGAGGCCCATTCCGCAGCCGTACTTGGCGCCCTTCAGGTCGAGGACGTCGCGGAGCACCCAAAGCAGGGGCATCTCCGGCGGCGCATCCACAGCAGCCGAAACGTTGTTGACCTTTAGTTGAATTGGCATCGAGGCCCACCTCACTTCGCTCAGGAGTTTACGTTCAGGTGGATTGGGGTCGGATAGTTCCCGCTGAGAGCAGATTCTCAGGCAAACGGAGCGCTGAGAACGACACATTTGTGACACGAGTTTACCAAATCGACGAGTAGGCAGACCAGCGGTGAGCGTCGCGCCTGCTGCTGCGGCCAGCCAAATCGTTCAAGAACTGTTGATAGCCCTTCATCGTTGCTCTCCGGAGCTTTCTGAAACATACCGCGATGCGAAGGGCCTTTTGGACGGCACCCGAACCACAAAACCCGCGGAGCGGCCAGCGGCGAGCCCGCTGTCGTGAATGACAGTGTAGTCTCCGGCAAGTGTTCGGCGCCGGAGGCGAGACCAGACAAAGTGACGTCGTACTCCGCACCCGGCAAAAGGCCACTCTCCGGAACTGCGAACAACACCATGCCTCACTGCCAATGCCGATTTGCCGACGGCTTCATACGAGCAAATCCGCCAAGAACACCGTCAATTGATGGCATCGCCATTTCACTCACAAGAGAACCCAATGGGAATATCACCCAAACTTCTCGTTTTTACATCGCCTCTGCGCCTCTAATGGCAGTCCGGGAAAAGGATCCCCAGCTTAATTCCCTCCATCTCCGGATCGGGGTTTGGCGGCGGGGCTCGGTTGGTGTTCTGCGCCACGGCAACCAACCAGTTCCCGCCCTTCTTTTTAACAATCATCGTGAACAGCCCCAGGCGCGGTTTCCGGGGTGTCAGGTCGAAGTTGCGGTCGCCATCGATCCTCCAACTCCAGTGCAGCACTGCCAGGTCAGGACGCAGAAACCGCACGGAAATCTCAAGCGGCGTCAGAGTCGAGTCCCGGAAGCGCACGGAAAGCAGCCGGCTGTGATAGAGCGCGAAATCCGCTCTTCCTCGCAACCAATCACCCGCGACATCCACGAAGTCCACGTCTTCCGACATGATCCTGGCCAGTTGTTGCCCGTCGTGATTCGCCCACGCTGCGGCGAAAACTTTTGGGATACCTCGAACGGCGGCCTCGTCTGCCTTGCTTTGGGCGCGAGACGCGCAAACGAAGATGGAACACGACCCAAGGACGAACACGATTGCTGCTAACCGAAGGGTGGTCGATTTCATCAGA
>JASHTH010000329.1 GCA_030040655.1 Acidobacteriaceae bacterium
AGCAGGCGTATCTGTCTCAGATCGTAAATGGCATCTCTTTGTGCGCCGATCCTCCGGCAATCACTATGGCGGTTTAGGGAAAGATGTACCCGAAGAAAGATCGCAAAGTCGACGCGACCAACCCGGGGTCCCCAACGACATCTGTTCGTCGTTGGGGTGAGACCAACAGGAGCGGCGGCGCGGGCAGCGTCGGAACGGAGACACTATTTCCCAAACTGCCCTAGCACCGGAATGTCCTCAGGTGCTCCATTGCCATTTGCCGATCCAGGAATCGGACCGCCGCTTGCCGCAGGTCCGCGCACAGTCCGATTCAGGAAATGGCAAGTCGCGGCAAACCTCCGACTCCGTTCACTGTCAGGGCGCATGACCTCAGTTATTCTCGTTGCCGCGTTCCGGTCGCAACCGCGGTCAGAATACCAACAACAGCGGCTGACATCGCGGGAATCCACAATACCTGCAGAGGCCCATGGCTGATCGCATAACCCCCTGTTTTGGGGCCGGATGCGCCGCCAATCAGCGCCAGAGTCATGATGGCTCCGAATGCCGTCCCCGTTTCGCCGGGGAAGCGCTCTCCCGCAATTCCCAGGACGGTAGGGAAGATTGCCGAGATTCCGAGCCCGATCACCGCCATCGCAAGAATCATGGTGGGCAGGCTCCGCGCAGCCACAGCGATCACGACCCCGGTGACAACCAGGCAGACCGATAGCCAGACCGTGCCCAGGTTGCCAAGCCGGCGCAGCCAAACCACTGCGCCCAGACGACCGATTCCGAGTGCCGCGCCTAAAGCGACCAGAGCCAGACTGCCTCGCGCAGCAGGGGCATGCAAGGCATCGGTAACGATCTTACCGGCCCACACAAACATGCAGTTTTCGCTGCCCGACTCGAAAAAGAGGATAAGCCCGAAGAGCCAAATCATGGGCTGATGGATCACCGTCAAGAGATTTCCAATCCGAACTCCGGCCTGAAGCGGAGGCGGAAAGCGGAAGAAGAGCACCGGGAGCAGGACCGCCGTGGTGAGGGCAGCCAGCAGCCGCAGCACCATCGCCGGAGAGAGAGCATCGCCGGCCAGCGACATCAGCAGGGGAGCAGCAACAGCGCCCGCGCTGAAGAAAAAGCCCAGCAGGTTCAGTGCGCGCGCGCGGCTGTTCTCATGCAGATCTGCGATCAGCGTGTTGGTGGCGGTATTGAGAACACCGCCTCCGAAGCCATAAGCGAGACAGCAGATCTCCAGTTGCCAAAAAACGCTCAGCGACGGCATCAAGGCAAGCGAGCCGGCTATCAGAATCAATGCCACGATCAGCATCTGCTTGGCGCCGTGGATGTCAAGAATCGGGCCCACCACCACGGTGGCTGCCAGGATTCCAATGAGCGGTGTTGAGCCCAGGCTGCCCGCGTGAACATTACTGACATGAAGCGTCGGCAACAGACTGCCGACCAGAAACAGCACGATCCCGAAGATAAACATGCATCCGTTGATGGTGAAGCTCAGGCCGGCACGATTGCGGTTCGCGCCGAGGGACTGGATTTTGAATCGTGCGGTCATCCCAGGGATTTCTCGACTGTTCATTTCCGGGCACGCCCCAACTCGGCCTGCCGCGCGGAAAGTCGAGCAGTTTCCCCGTGCCCAGACTTCCGTGTCGCATCGAGAGCCAGTCTCGCCACGCCCAGCAGACTTGCTGCATCACCCAACTGGCTCCGCACCAGGCGGACCTGGCGCACAGCGATCGGTTGTGCCCAGCGCATCATCGTCTCCCTCGCCGTTTTCAGCACGAGATCGCCGGCTTCTGTCACACCGCCGCCAAGCACGATCATCTCGGGATTGAGCGTGCTCACGAGGTTTGCGAGGGCGAGGCCGAGGTAATAACCTGCCCGCTCGAGGATCTGTTGCGCGCGCCGATCTCCCTTGGCGGCCAGACCTGCTACCTCCGGGGCAGAAACGTCGCGTCGGAGCAGGCGGCGGGCCGCAAGGCCAATGCCCGGGCCGGCGGCATGGCTTTCCAGGCATCCCGTTTTCCTGTACTGAGGGAGAAACTGATCGCGAACGGCCATCCAGCCCACGCTCCCGGCCAGTTCCCCGTGCCCTCGCAGCAAACGTCCATCAGCCAGGATTCCAGCACCGATGCCGGTGCCCACCGCAAGAAAAATCACATTCCGGCAGTTGCGGGCCGCGCCCTTCCACGCTTCGCCGACGACAAGCGCATTGCGATCGCTCTCCACGACCACGGGCAGGTGAAGCCGCTCGCGCAAGCGGGCGCCAAGCGGCATCCGTTTCCATCCGCGAAGATTTGGCGCCCAGACATCGCCATTGCGGTATGCGAGACCCGGAACATCGACTCCGAGCGCCCGTACACCTTTGCGCGGAATCTCCTCCAGCAATGACACGAGTGCATCGACCACCGCGACCCCGCCATCCGGTGGCGTGAGAGCTCGCCGATGGTGGCTTATACGCCCGCTGCTGCTGACTCTGGCAACGCGGATATTCGTGCCGCCTAGATCGGCTGCCAGAACGTAATCAGGCATAACGCTCTTTTCCCCAGACGCGCTCCGCTACAACGAGTCGCTGCCCGGTCATGGAATAGTGCCCGCAGCGGCTTACTGCATACGAAGGCTGACAACCCAGACCTCTCGTGGCCCGAACGTTTTCCTGAGCGTCACCTTGTTCTGATCCGTTCGAAACGGCACATCCTGGTCGTTGGACCAGTCCATGGCTCGACGGACGATACCCCGAACCTCGAGCGACACAGCAGCTTCGACCGTATTCTCCGATTCGTTGAACACAAAAACAATCTGCTCGTCTTTGTCGATCAGGCGACGCACTTGTAGCTCCGAAGCGGCCGATCCGGAGACTGTCGCATCGGCCGAGACGCCGGCAAGCCTGGCGAGCGACATCAGAAACTGCTGCGCAGCAGGGTCGGGATGTTCTTCATACCCAAGCGCGGCAAACGATCCGATGAGAATTGCTTTTCCGTTCCCGAACGAGTTTTCGATCACCGCAGGCTCACCGTCCTCGAAGCGCCCCAACACCTTCGATCCTGAATAAGGTTGCAGCTCTTCCTCGAATGCCGCGCCCGATACCGCGATCGGGCCGTTCAATCCAGTCAGCTCTTGAGAGGCATCGATCGTCATTTGCGGTCGATCCGCGGGCCGGATCGCTTTCTCTCTGCCTCCGAATACCTTGTCGAGTCCGGATCCCGGAATGATCGCGCTTGCCATACCTCGCTCATCATTCCAGGCCAAGCGAGCTTCCGCGACAGCAACGCCGCCGTCCTGAACATAGCGTTGAATTCCGCCGGCCACATCGCGCGAGAGCATGACGGGAAACGGAACGAAGAGGATTCTATACTGGCCGAGTTTTCCCTGAGCGACGTCCTCCGTGGATACAAAATCGACCGGAATCTGCTGCTCCGCAAAGGCGCGGTGCAGTCCGATGGCAGAGTCGATGGGGGCGCGCCCAAGTTTGGAGAGCGACGGCTGCGAACCGCCTACCATGTAGGCCAGGCGATTGTAGAGAATGGCGATCCCGGCAGGCCCCGGGGCTGCGCCCAGCAGGCTGGATGCATGCCGGGCGACAATGGCCGCCGCCTTACCCGCCGCACGGGCA
>JASHTH010000330.1 GCA_030040655.1 Acidobacteriaceae bacterium
GGCGGCCTGCTCATCACCTGCGAAGACACGGCGCAGTTCGCCATCGATACGGGCCTGGCGCCCGGCGTGAGCGTGGCGCAGCGGCAGGAGGCGCGCGTGGTGGGCACGGTGCTCAACACGGTCTTTGTCACGCACGACAATCCGGTGGCCTTCGGATATGGCAACAACGTGCCGGTGATGAGCGCCGACGGCATGGCCTTCAACGTGAGCAACACGGTGGGGCGCGGCGGCGGCTTCCGCGTGCTCATGGATCCCTATTCGCAGCGGCCCACCGGGCGCGGCAGCCTGGAAGAAGACGACGAGCCGCAGGGCCGCAAGATAGCCGAGGCCGAGCCGCTCAAAAAGCAGCAGCCGTGGGAGCCGCGCGAGCTCAACGAGGAGCAACTGCGCAACAACTTCAACGTGATTCCCGCTGCGGAGCGGCCGGAGGTGATCCTGCGCTTCTCCGACGCGAAATCGCTGCTGCTCGACGGCCTGCTCGACCACGGCAACGCCATCGCCGAGCACGCCGTGGTGGTGGACGCGCACCTGGGCGAAGGCAACGTGCTGCTCTTCGGCAACAATCCCGTCTACCGCGGCGAAACCGTGGGAACGTACCCGATGGTCTTCAACGCGATTTTGAATTACGGGCATCTGCAGCGGGCGGCGGCGCCGGCGGCGCAGAAGGGGGCGGAGTAGGGCATCGGTTGAGCAGGCATCCCCGGTCTCAGAATCGAGACCGGGGGCACTTTGGGGTGTGCTCTTCGCTCTCAACGCATCACGCTGTTTACAGATGTAAAGGCGCCCCAGGCCGCCTAGGAGGGGATTTCTACTTCTGAGGGCCACGCACGCAGTGGGCGCGTTTGTTGGTGGTAAACCATTCTTCGTCACCGCCGAACGGCTGTCCATCGGCGAAGCTGAAACGCCACGCAAAACCAGATGGCTTTCCTCGATCATCCATCCTTCGAGTGCTACTCCACTGAGT
Source organism: Acidobacteriaceae bacterium (assembly GCA_030040655.1). GTDB lineage: Bacteria > Acidobacteriota > Terriglobia > Terriglobales > Acidobacteriaceae > Telmatobacter. The sequence continues at coordinate 965 of JASHTH010000330.1, forward strand.
ACCGGTCAGGAATAAATTGCCTTTCACGTGATAGATTGACGGCGTGTAGGTTCCTTGATGCCCGTCTTGCCCCGAAGAGTGGGCGTTCTCATCGTAGATTCCCTCCATCTCCGAGAGTGTTGCCAGCCTCCAGTCCGAGTACCCGGCTAATCGGAGATCGCGGCAGTACTTTACAGCGTTTTTCCAATTTATGTTTACACCGTTGTCTTTTCCAGCCCACATCAGGCCCGTGGACGGATCGACCCAGAAACCGCGCACTTGCGTATCCTGTGAGCGGCTCTGGTTTTCCGTTGCTGATTGAGCGCCCCCGTTGAGAGCAGCGACAGAGAGCAGAAGCACAGCGACTTTTGCCCAACATTTCACGATGCACTCTCCTACTTCGAACTGCTCGCGTACCACTGGAACGCGCTGACGGCACCGAAGAATATCCCCATCTTGGGCGGCGCAGAAGGGGGCGGAGTAAAGCCGAAGGCCGGTGCCCATCCCCAGTATCAGAAGCGAGACCGGGGGCACCCTCAACAAAATGAGATTCATCGTGAGATCGGGGCACCCGCGACCTGGGGCACGCGGCGATTCAGGCCAAGCCAAAGGCCACGCGGACCACGGTGATGTCGTCCTGCTGCCCGAAGCTCTGCGCTTGTTGCGCAATTACGGCTGCCTGCTCCGCGCTCATCGCCCGCGCCCGGTCGAAGCCGAACATCTCCTTGGCTGCATTCTTGGCCTCCACCACGCCGTCGGTCAGAAAGGTGAGACGGTCGCTCGGCTTCAGCCTGAAGGTCTGCGCCGGATACTCCACATTCTCGGTCACGCCCAGCGGCAGCGATCCCTCCAGTTCCATCTCCGCGCCGTTCAGGTATGGCGGCAGATGTCCGGCGTTGGCCAGGCGCATGACACCGTCGCGCGCGATCTGCGCTGCCAGGCAAGTGGCGAAATGCTCACCCGAGCGGCCCAGCATGCGGCGATTCAACATGGCCAGCATGGCCTGCGGATCGAAGCTGTGCTCGGCTTGGCCCCGGATGGCGCCTACCAGCACGGCCACCAGCATCGACGCGCTGACGCCCTTGCCCGATACGTCGCCGATGACGACTAGCAGCGCGCCGTCGGGGCGTGTCAGCGTCTGGAAGAAATCCCCGCCTAGGGTCTGCGCCGGGCGGTATTCGGCGGTCACCGTAAAGCACGGCGAGATAATGGTTTCCGGCACCAGCACGCGCTGCTGCAGTTGCCGCGCCTGCTCGAGGTCGCGCTTCACTTCCTGGCGCGCGAGCGATTCCCGCACCTGGGTCCTCATAAAGCGCCGCAGAGCGAGGGCGAAGATGATCGTAATGGTCAGGAAATCAATCACATTTGCTACATAAATGCCCAGTCCGAAGGGGAAAAACTCGTTCGGAACGTGGAATGTCACCAGAAGATAGCTCCAAAAGGCGTTAAACAGCCCCAGCAGGATGGGCACCGCGGGCAGCAGCGCCTCGAGACGGTCGCGGCGAAAGCCCTCGATGAGGATGATGACCTGCAACAGCGAAATTCCGGCAGTGAGCCCAATCGCCAGATCGTTGATCCCTTGGAGCGCGGGGCGCGACAGAAAATTCCAACCCAGAAAAGGCGAGTAGGCGAGAAGACCGGCCACCGTGGCCGCTGCCGCCATCAGCCAGCCGGCGCGCGGAATC
>JASHTH010000005.1 GCA_030040655.1 Acidobacteriaceae bacterium
ATCTCTCCAGCCACTTCAGCTCCTCGCGCACCTTGATGTATCCATGCCATGGATTCTTGCCCAGGCCGTGCCCCTCGCCGGGAAAGACAAGAAAGCTGTGCGGAATGCCCAGCGACTGAAGGGCTCGTTCCATGGTCACGCCCTCCAAATAGCTTACGCGTATGTCGGCGTTGCCTTGCACCAGGTGAGTGGGCGTCTTGACCTTGTCAAACTGAAAAAGCGCCGCCTCACTCTGGTAAATCCCGGGATTCTCCCACGGTCGCCCGCCCAGGTACCAGGCGTCATCCCAGGTTTCGTCGTCGTTGCCCCAGTTGGCCGCGTGTTCCACGGCTCCGGCTCCGGTCACCGCCGCCTTGAAGCGCTTGGTTTGCGTGATGAGCCAGTCGGTCATGTAACCGCCATAGCTGTAGCCGCCGATGGCGAGATGATCGGGATCGGCATATCCGTCCTTGACCAGAGCGTCGACGCCGGCAAGGATGTCGCGGCCGGGCTTCGACACCAGATGCGGCGCAATCTCCAGCATGAAGTCGTCGCCGTACCCAGCCGAACCTCGGTAGTTGGGCCGAAAAACCAGCCAGCCATTGGACGCGGCGAGCGTCGCCCAGTCATACCAGTCGGCCTCGAAGCGGTTGCCGTCGGCGTCGGCCGGGCCCCCGTGGATGAACGTGAACATGCGCAGATGCTTTGCTTCCTTTTCACCGGGCGGAAAGATGAGCACCCCCTCGATCGTGCGCCCGTCCTCGGACTTCCACGTATATGGCTCCCACTCGACCGGCGCGCGCTCGGCAAAGACGGGATTAAAGCGGGTCAGCGCGCTCAACTGGTCGGGGTGTTCGGGATCGGCGGCCATATACACCTGTGTGGGCTTGTTGATGTCCGACTGCCGCATGACGATGGCATTCGATTTCAGACTGGCCTCGACGTCGTCGTAGCTTCCCGGCACGCCGGGCAGCTTGGTGGCTTTTTCGCCTTGCACAAGATAGAGCTGCGTCTCCACTCCCTTGAGGCCAGTGGCGATCTCGCGCCCGTCGGGGAGCAGCGTGAACTGGTCGAACGATCCGTCAAAATCGCCGCCCAGCCGCTCCACTTTGCCGGTGGCTGGATCGACACGATAAAGCCGGCCCTGAACATCGGTGTATTTGCCTTCGAGCGAGCCCGCCGCGGCCTGAACCAGAAAGCAGATCGACCGGCTGTCGGCCGACCAGCGCAGGCCGGACTCGAGCGCGTCGTTGTGCGTGATCTGGCGTGGCTCGCCTCCCGCCGAAGCCAAGAGAAACATCTCGTAATCGGCGGGGTTTTCCACGCGGTGGTGCACAGGCTCGGTTTCGAAGGCCACGGCCTTGCCGTCGGGAGATGGCGCAATTTCGGCGATACCGATCGCGATTTTCGCGATCGTCTGCGCTCCAGGCGGCAACGAAGTCGCCGCTCCTGTCTCGCCGGCCTTCTTGTCGGGGGATTTTTTTTCCGAGGGCTTGGTTTGCGCTGCGCTCGCCGCTTTGGGTGGCGCAACTTCCACGGCGCGCTTCAGCGCGGGGGCGATCTCCTGCTTCAAAAGCACATCGCCTCGATCCTGCTCGCGCCAGCGGATGACGTCCTTCCATTCTTCTTTTTGCGCCTCCTGCTGCTCGGGTGGGAGGGGTTCGGTCACGGAGTAGTAGAGTGCCGAAGCGTCCGGCGACCACGCAAACGCGTGCACATCCAGCTTTTCGGTGTAGAGCGGCAGCGCCTCGCCGCCGCTCACCGGAATCAGCCACAGCCTCTCGGATTTTTCCTGATCGTTTCCCGGATCGGCGTCGTCGTCCGCACCCTCGTCGCCCGGCTCGCGATCGCTGACGAACGCGATCCACTTGCCGTCCGGACTCCATTCGGGACGCTCCTCGCTGCCGGAGTGCGTCAGCGGCTTGAGCCCATCCTGTTTCGTCCACAGCCACAGATCGTGGCGAAAGACGCTCGCCTTCCAATCCGGGTTCTCCGTGGCGATGACCACGGCCGAGCCGTCGGGCGAGATCTTCGCGTCGGTGATCGCGGTGGTGTTCATGAACTCATCGACGGTGATGGGACGGGGGGCGGAGGGTTTTGACGATTGCGACGACAAGACCGTCGGGAAAAGGCACAGAGAAGCCGCGACGACGACGCAGAGGAGTCGGGGACGCATATGAGAACTATACCGTTCTTCGCCGATGCGGCCACGAGCAGCTTGCTGCGCCCGGACCAAACGAAAGAGGATTTGCGTTTCGTCGCACTAAACGAAACGAGCGCAAGCGAGGACCCACTATCCTGCGGCCGGCTCGGCAACCCTCGACACAAAGGAGTCCAGCCCCTCGAAGCGCACCTTGAGCTTGCCATAAGTCCGCTGAAAGCCTCGCTTCACGTCGGACGAAACCACCACGTTTCCGCCCTGCGGATGCTGCCGTCGGAAGGCCTCGAGGTTGGCGGGATCGAACCGGTCGGCGGACCACTTGCACTCGATCGCCAGCGGGCTGCGGCCGCGTCCGGAGAGCACAAAATCGATCTCGTGGCCGCGCTTGTCGCGCCAGTAGCAGATCGCGCGCGACTGCATGCGCGCCATCATCTCGTTCAATACAAAGTGCTCCCAGAGAATGCCGAAATCCTCGCCGCGAAGCTGCTGCCACCCGCGGTAATAGCAGACAAAGCCGGTGTCGAATCCGTAGACCTTGGGCGCGGAAACGATCTCGCTTGCCTTTCGTGTGTTGAAGGGGCGAATCACATGCGCCACGAAGGTCGCTTCGAGAACGCGAAGGTAGTTGGCGATCGTCGGCCGGCTGACTTCGCACGGCCCGGAGAAATGGCTGGCTTCGAAGATTCCGCCGCTCTGCGCCAGAATCAGTTCGGTCAGTTTCTGGAACGAGTCCTTGCGCTCCAGACGGAACATCTCCTGGATGTCCTTGGCCCAGAAGGCGTCCACCCACTCCTGGAACTCCCGTTCCTCGACGGTCTTTTCCAGCAGAAACGGCGGCAGTCCGCCGCGCAGAAAGCGTTGTTCCAGGCCGGCGATTCCGGCGTCTTCCAGATCGGCCAGACACATGGGCGTCAGGTACACATCGCGCTTGCGCCCGGTGAGGGTATCACGAAATTTGCGCGCCGCGCCCAGCGTGGACGAGCCGGTGGCGATCACGCGGATGTCGGGATAGTGGTCGGCGGCGATTTTGAGCAGTTCCGACGGGTTCTGCAAACGGTGGATCTCGTCCAGGACAATGCGCTTGCCGCGCAGTCCGTCGAGAAAATCTTCCGGCTCCTGCATGAGGCGGCGCGTGCGCGGCAGCTCGCAGTCGAAGTATTCTATGCGCGGCAGGCTGCGGCAGAGCAGCGTCTTGCCGGCGCGGCGCACGCCGGAAAGCCAGACAATGGGCCTCTTCTTCCACGCCGTTTCCAGCAGATCGAGCCAGAATCGCCTCTTGACCATACGCAAATAGGGTTGCATATGGCGCGACTAAACGCAAGTCTATTTTCGTTTGGTCGCACTAAACGAAAACGTACTTTCGTTTGGTACGGCTCTCGAAAGCCGGTTGGGAACCGGTGTAACCTGTCTTCAGGCCGCAGATAGCGAAAGTGGCGGAATTGGCAGACGCACCAGACTTAGGATCTGGCGGGGAAACCCATGGGGGTTCGAGTCCCCCCTTTCGCACCAATCAGTTAGAGCCGCTCCCGCAAGCGGCTCTTTTTTACTGTGCCCAATTTTGTGCCCACCTGTCTTTGGGTTGAGCCTAGTCGGCGCCGATGGGAAGAGCGGCTACCGCATTTGCGGTCTGCTGAAAGGCCCGCTCGATGGCGTCAGCCTGCGGATGGACGTAGCGCTGAGTGATAGCGATTGAGGTGAGCCGGTCTCGGAAGTTCGGACAGCGAGATGAGTGGGAGGGTTGCTCCGTAGCCAGCCATTCAGAGGGCAGAAACGAGGAGCAACGATGGCGCGACGTCGACGCCGGAATCACACAGCAGCATGCAAGGCGAAAGCGGC
>JASHTH010000331.1 GCA_030040655.1 Acidobacteriaceae bacterium
CTGGGGTGCGCCGCGGATGCATGGAGAGTTAAAGATGCTCGGGTTGGAGATTTCCGAGCGCACAGTTCTGCGCTGGATGCGAAAGGCCCCTCGAGATACCGAGCCGGCAAGACGATGGGCGACGTTCCTCAGCAATTACCGCGATGCGATCGCCGCCATGGACTTCTTCACTGTGCCGACGCTCACTCTTGGCGTCCTGTATTGTATTTTCGTGATCGCTCATCATCGGCGTCGCATTCTTCACGGCAACGTCACTCGGTATCCAAGCAGCGCATGGGTATCTCAGCAGCTGCGGGATGCCTTTCCTTACGACTCCGCGCCAAAGTTTCTCATCCTCGATCGCGAGCACGCGTTCCATGATGGAGTTTTGGAGACGGCGAAGAGTTTGGGCATCACCCTGGTTCGAATCGCGGTTCGAAGCCCCTGGCAGAACGGAGTTGCCGAGCGATTCGTCGCCAGCTGCCGCCGCGACCTGATCGATCATGTGATCGTGGTGAACAAACCCCATCTGAAGCGGCTGATGAACGAATATGTGAGCTACTACCATGAAGACCGGACCCACCTCGGGCTCGGCAAAGAGACGCCCACTGGCCGGAAGGCGAGGAACGTCCGTACTGCCGGTACAGTCATCTCCATGGCCAGGCTCGGCGGCTTGCACCATCGTTACGATCTCGCAGCCTGAAGAATCAACTCAGCCACAGTCTGAAGAATCTCGAAATAACTCGATCACGTGTGCCTGCGTCTTTGAAGACGCGCGAATTCCAATTCCCCATCACCCAGACTCGCAGACTCGCACTCTCTTGCCGAGAAAGGTCGCTCGGCAGTGACGGCGTATGATACGGCCCGCAGAGTCGTTTGAACGATCAGGAATCGATCCGGATTGAATTTTGGCGAGGCACAGCTACAAAATCGACACCGTTCAAATCGGTGAATCCTGCCTCGAGGCAGCTTATTCCCGCCGCACATGCGGAATGCATCGACGCCTCATCATTCCCAGTCCTGAGACTTATCGGCTGGGCTCCTGCTTCGCCTTATGCTGTGATCGTCTCGTGCAGCGATCTAAGAAATGCGAGGCCATCCCAAGCAATCTGGCTTGGCTCATCTGCCAAATCACGCCAGATCGAAGCTGCCGCGGCGAGGTCGCCTAGCGCAAATCCGAAACTCTCGATGGTGAGCCAGCCATCATATTGGATTGCTCGGAGCGCACGGAACACCTGATTCCAATTGACGTGCCCCGATCCTGGTATTCCTCGGTCGTTTTCGCAAGTATGGACGTGCTTCACATAGCGGCCGGCTGTTACCAGTGAAGCTCCAAGTTCCTTCTCTTCGATGTTTGCGTGAAAGGAATCCCAGAGGATGCCGATCCTGGGATGTGCAATTTCCTCACAAAGAATGTGCGCATCCTCCGTGGTGTTGAGGAAAAATGTCTCAAATCGATTCAACGGTTCGATGCAGAAGTCGACGGTGCAGCTCTCCAGAACCGGCCCAAGCTGACGGAATCCGTCAATGGCCCATTTCCATTCTTCTTCGGTTCTTCTGCGTCCAGGGATGTACCCTACTGGGCAATAAAGCGGGCCCGCAATAATCTTTGCACCGGCTTCGGCTGCCAGTCGGATACATTCCGAGAGGTGACTCACCGTTTTGGCGCGAATCGAGCTGTCCTCAGAGATTATGCTCAAGCCGCGCGGCAAAACAGAGCAAACCGTGCAGAGCAGATCGTTCTCCGTTATTGCACGACGAATCGCCAAAGCGTCAAAGTCTTTAGGCCGAATCAGCGGGGCTTCGATGCCATCGAAACCATGCGCTTTAACCTCAGGCAGTACGTGAAAATCATCCGGCCCAAAGTGAGCCGACCAAAGAAAGGTATTCACTCCAAACCGCATTTCAGCTTTTCTCCATAGATGGCGTCTTCGGTGAATAGCCGGCAGCTGGCGGTCCGGCTACTGCGGCGCGGCTTCCCAACCGAACCTGCATGAACTGCGCATGCGCCGTCTGATTCCCCAAGGCCACCGCAATCTCGCCGTTGCGATTGCGAAGAATCAGCTCGTCATCGCACGTGCTTGTCGTTTCCAACCGCTTCGCTCCTAGAACTGGTTGCATAAATCCGGTTTTGAAAGGGCTCGGCTTCAGCCGTGCCGCAAAAGGCCATAAAATCTGAGGGCTTTAGCCCCTGAGGGACGTTCGCTTGGTTGCCCAGGTGTATTTATGCAACCGGCTCCAGGTCGCGCGTGAGCACAGAATACTCGTGGCTGAAGTCGTATGGGCAGTTTATTTTGTCCTCCCTCAAAAGAAGAGTTCTGCGGTTATCCCCGCGTGTTGCGCGGTGCTTTGTGTTTGCGCCACGCCATGCGGCTGAGATCGCCGTCGAATGGTTTGTCCCGTGATGGTGGGCAATCCCGGCCCGGGCACCAATGCGGATCCGCAGAAAAGAATCAGGAATGTTCGCTCAATGCTCAAAGAGCCTCATCGATTAAGTACAATGATAAGGGAGTGTCCTTCGCGCGAATGCCGTCGCGATCATTCCTCACAATAATGGGGAGATCCAAGTGAAGCGGGCAGCTAAAAGGGGTTTTGTGTCTTCTACGGCGTCTTCCCTCGTGCTCTTTCTCCTCGGTATCAGCTCAATCACGGCATGGCTGCTGAGCGGAAACCCGGTTCTTGCCCGGCAGGCCCAGGCTACTCCTCCATCGCAAAGTTCCACATCCGATCAGCAGTCCGCGCATCCCGAGTTTCCTCCCGGACAGGGCCGAGAGGCAGTCCTTCGTCTCTGCAGCAGGTGCCATTCTCCGAACATCATCCTCGCCAATCGCCAGACTCGCGACGGCTGGGAAGCAACCATCACGAAGATGGTCAGCCTCGGCGCCACCGGAACCGACGAGGACTTCACCGACATTGCGGACTATCTTACCGCGAACTTCCCTCCGTCGAAGATCTCCAAGCTTTTTGTCAATAAAGCGACGGACCAACAGTTAGCAACGCTTCTCGGGATAAGTCTCGACGATGCGAAAGTCATCACGACATACCGGGACAAGATCGGTGGATTCAAATCGATCGACGACATGGAACAAACTCCGAACGTCGACGCGAAAAAGATCGACGCAAAGAAAGAGAACCTGGTTTTCTAGACCGCTTTAGTTTCCGGGCCACCGCAGCGATTCTGGCATAACATCCACAATTTCACTTATAACCCAGTATTCTGCGTGCAATCGGGCCTTGGCCGCAATCCACTTGTAAGTCGGCGTGCCAAAGCGCGAGCCGCGCTCCACCATTTCTCGTCTTGTCTCTGGGAACGGCGATACGCCGAACTCCATGCCACGAGTCACTTCGCGCCCGCTCCACGGCGGGCTCTGCCGGCTGCGATTTTCTTCCCAGATGCCCAGCCACGGAAAATCCGCGCGCTTCCACACATACCCGAACGCCAGCCGGAGCTGGGGCGAATACGCCACGAAGAATGCCTCGTTCTGCTGCGGATCGGCCAGATGAGCCGTGTATGCGCTCGCGGGCGCCATGGGATTCATCCGGCGCAAGTCAGCCGTGCCGCTGCCGGCGAGCGGAGCGACGGGCCAATCGAACTCGGCGTTGAGTTTCAGATATCCATTCGAACCGGGGTCGGAAGCCATGACCATCGAGCGGGTCATGGAAGCACGAAACTCCGTGGTCGCAGGATGCAGGAAAGGCGGACCAAGAGTGACGTGCTGCGTCCAGCCGATGGGTTTGTCGATGCCGCTGAGATTCTCGACCGTCTCTTCGATACGCACGAGATTCTCGCGGAGCTGAATCGTACGCGAAAACCCCAGTTGTGCCATGCGAAGCGCAAGGTGCTGCGTCAGCGCGTGCTGGCTCTCCTCGATTTCATAGCGGTCGACTGAAGCCTCGCCATGAACCGTAAGCCCGGCAAGCGCTTCTTCTGCGGACGGACCTCCAAAGATGTCGAGGCACAAGTTATGCCCCATGATTCCGGCAAGTAACTTGGCGTCGGCTCCCGAGCCGAAGCCATCGTAGGAATCGACGGTGAAGGTCGAAGGCTCCAGCGAAGCCCACTGCGGAGTCCAGAGTGGGCTGACGCCGGTGCGCTTGTGGAGTATCTCGGCAATGTGCCCGCCTTCGACCAGGACGGTTAGACGCAGCGAATCGTTCTCGATCTGGATCGCGCGCCGATCATGGAAAATCACTTGAGGCACGATGGTCTTTTGAGCTCATTCTTTTGATCGATTGAGAGGCCAGTTCCAGTCATCACTCGAATCAGTCAATCTTCAGATCTCGCGTCACGGCAGCGTCTTCAGCCAGATATTCCGGTGCGATATTTTCACGTTGCCGGGCCCCTCGATCTCGAATGCGATCAAGCCCTTCGATTGCGCATGCGCGGGATCGGTATCGACCAGGATCGCCATCACATGTCCATTGACAATATGGGTCAACGTATTCCCATCGGCGATGATCTCGACCTGATTCCACTCGCCGGGCTTGATAAATGACTTCAGCTCGTCCGCGCTTCCCAGAGTAGCAAGCAGCGTGGGCTTCTTGTCCGGCTCAGTAGCAACGACCTGGCCGCGCCACGCAACGATGCCGCGCGGCGAGTCCTGCTCATAAAGCTGTCCGGTGTACTTATTGGCGAAGTCGAAGTCAGCCTGATAGCCGGATAGGTTCCACTTAGCACGCTTTTGGGCCAGCTCCTGCTGCTGCTGAATCCGCGTCCGCTGCTCCTGAGTGAGATTATCCGGTAGCGGCCGGATCCTCGGTGGCACGCTGATGCTGCGGTATTGCACTCCGCCGTTCGCGCCTTCACCCTCGAGCTTCATTTCAAGCTTCAGTTCGAAGTTAGCCGGCTCGCCGCCGCGCCAGATGATATTCGTGGTGCCCGAGGGGTGCTCCGAGCTCGACTCGCCCACGATGGCTCCATCCTCGACGTGCCACACGCTGGTGTCGCCATCCCAGTTATCCAGCGTCTTGCCGTCGAAGATCTGCGTCCACCCAACGTGGTCGTCGAAGTTGATCGGATCCGGCTGAGTGAAATGAAACGCCTGGGGACGGTGAGCCGGAGGCGACGGCTGCTGCGCGACCGTTGGTGAAGAAAGGCTCGCGGCGAGGGTTATCCCTGCCAAAGCGACCAAAACCGAAATCACGCGCGTGCGAGCCTGTGTGGCTGATCTGCTCTTCATATTTCCTCCTCACGGCGTGCCTTCGCATTCAAGCCGCGGCTACCTTTTCCCACTGTCCTGTTTTCGCCGACTTCAAAACGGCCTCCGTGACGCGATCCGTCGCCAGGCCATCGCGGAACGTTGGCGCCGCGGCGCGTCCTTCTCCTAGGGCGAGAATGAAATCCGCAGCCTGATGAATGAAGGTGTGCTCGTAGCCAATCTGCAATCCCGGCACCCACCAGTGCTTCATATACGGATGATCGCCATCGGTGACATGAACGCTTTTCCAGCCGCGCAACTGGCCTTCATCGCGATGGTCGAAGTAATTCAACCGGTGCAGGTCGTGCAGATCCCACGATGCCGAAGCCTTCTCGCCGTTAATCTCCACCGTAAACAGCGCCTTGTGTCCGCGGGCGTAGCGCGTAGCCTCGAACACGGCGAGCGATCCGTTGGCAAAGCGGCAAAGGAATGCGCTGGCGTCGTCGATTCTCACCGGCTCGACGCGCCCGGTCAGGTTATGCTTGCGTTCTTTGATAAACGTCTCGGTCACGGCCGTAACTTCTACAATTGGACCATTCAGCCATTGCGCCATATCGATGTTATGGGCAAGCAAGTCTCCCGTAACTCCGCTTCCGGCAATTGCGCTATCCAGACGCCACAAACCTTCCCCGCCCTGCGGCAAATCCTGCGAGATGGTCCAGTCCTGGAGAAACTGCGAGCGATAATGAAAGATTCGCCCGAAGCGCCCTTCATCGAGAAGCTGCTTGAGCAGCGTCATGGCCGGCACGCGCCGGTAGTTATACCACACCAAGTTGGGTACGCCGGCTGACCCCACCGCATCGACCATCGCCCTCGCTTCGTCGACGGTTCGCCCCAGCGGCTTTTCGCACAGCACCATCTTCCCGGCCTTTGCCGCGGCGATCGCGATCTCGGCGTGCGTGTCGTTGGGGCTGGCAATATCGATCAAGTCGATATCTTTGCGGTCGATCAGCGCTTTCCAATCGGTCTCGATCGATTCGTAACCCCAGTTCTCGGCGAAACCCCTGGCGCGATCCGCATTGCGCGCGCACACCGACTTGAGCACGGGGCGATAGGCCAGCGGGAAGAAGCGCGGCGCCTGGAGAAAGGCATTGGAATGCGTACGTCCCATGAAGCCGTAGCCGACGATTCCGATGTTCAGTTCTTTCTTGACTGCCACGGTTCAACTCTCCGCTTCAATCCCAGCCATGGGCGTCGCGCACCTGGATCATGGTTGCCAGGATGTTTGTCCATGTTTCGGGAGCCAGCATCATTTCGTTGGGAAACATGCAGCCGTCCCAGCAGATATGCTGGAAAGCGCGCGTCGGCTCGCCGTTGTCGCCGCGCATCCAAAGGCCGGCCGCTTCGACGATGTTCAACCTGCCGTTGGGGTCGTTGGGCGGGCAATGACGCCCGGTTTTGTCGTGTGAGCCGGTGCCCTTCACCGTTCCATCGTTCTGCGCCACGTGAAAATCGATCGTCCAAGGACGCAGCGCATTGGCCACTGTGCGCAGTGCTTCCTTCAAAACGCGGGTGTCGGACCAGTCGAAGTCCGCCGGAAGCAGCCGGCTCTCGGGTGAGTTATAACCCATCGTATAGAGCATGGTGTGCGCCATGTCGGCCTGAAAGCCCAGGGTTTTGGGGCGATTGACTAATTCGAGCAGCTCCACCATGTATTTCCAGCCGTGCATGCCGCCCCAGCAGATCTCCCCTTCGGCGGCCAACCGCTCGCCATGATCTTCGGCAATCGTGCAGGCTTCGCAAAAAGTCTCGGCAATGCGGCGCGTGTTGCCCGGCGGGTCAAACGCCCACTCCGCCGGACCGACAGCAGAATCGATGCGGACCACGCCATAACTTCTGATTCCCAGGTCGCGAAGCTTTTTGCCGACGGAGCATGCTTTGCGAACCTGGGCGAGAAATCGTCCGCGCTCCTCATTCGATCCCATTGCCGAGCCGCCGCCCAGCGGTGGCCAAACGGGAGCCACCAGCGAGCCCGCTACCAGATTATGTCCGGCTAACTTATCGGCGAGCCGCTTCAGATCCTCATCGGATGAGTCGATATCCGTGTGCGGCAAAGACAGAAAGAGGTCTACGCCCTCGAAGCGCGCTCCGCCGACCCGCGCCGCCGCAGTCAAATTCAGCATTGTGTCGAGATCGATCGCGGGCTCCCCGTCGCCGCCTTTGCCCACGATGCCGGGCCACATCGCGTTGTGAACTGCAGGAGACTTATGCAAGCATCCTCCTCTTAGCGGTCCCGCCGCAATGCTTCCGCATCCGGATTGCCGGGGCCGAAGTGTTTCAGCAGCACGAGCGGATCCGTTGTGCTCGGATTCTCGATGAGGATTCCCTCCTTCGCAGCATCCGCGGTGACAAAGAGCTCATCCTCGGTAAGTTCTCCGAAGCGAATCATCGACGGAGTCGAAACCGCATTCTTACCCAAGCGGCCCCATCCCTGAGTAAGAATCAATCCATAGGCCGCCGCGTCCTTGCTTGTTACCGTGCGTCCGGGCAGAACGGTAAGCTCTTTTGCGGAATAGTGTCCGCTGCCATAAGTGATCCACATTTCGCGGTACCCCGCTTCCTCCATCTCCTTAATTGGGCGCACCGGAACCGGATGCCGCTTGTTGGTCCTGGCAAACTCCGGATTTACGTTGGCATCCCAGTCGAGCATGCCGATCAGGTAATCGAGATCGTGATGGTATTCCGGCAATACGTCTTTCGTCATCAGGCTCCAATCGACGATGCGACCCTCTACCTCCGACTGGAACATGGCAAAGACATCGCTGTTCACCTGCGGCTCGTATGTAACGAGGGAGCCGGGCGCATGCAAGATGCCGGGATCGACCTGCCATCCGCTGCCCGGCTCAAGCCGATAAGCCCGCGAGTGAAACAGGATGCCGTTGTCGCCACGGTTCCAGCGTTCCAGGCAACAATGGATATCTTCCTTCGTTGTGCCCGGCTCGAGACCCATGTAAGTATGCGGAAAGTTATTGAAGAGCTGGTTATACTGTGGAGGAAAATAGTAGGCTTCCGGCTTTCCCTTGTATCCCACCAACTTGGCAAACTTATCGCTCTGGTGCATGTGATGCGGAATCGGACCCATGTTATCGAAGAACTTGCAGAGCAGGTTCCATCCGCCTTCTTGCGCCATTACGTCCGCACCCAGAAGGATATCGCCCGCGCTCTCGACCGCATCTTTCAGCAGAAATCTCGCGCCCCTCGAGGGATGCACGTAGCTCAATCCCTCGTCCGCAGTAGTCGCCGGACCGTTTGAGGCTTTTGTGGTTGAAGAAAACCATCGTTCGTTGATGCCGCCGCGGTGGGCGCCAAAGGAATAGAGGTCGTCGGGATGGAGCTTCAACCTGCGCCCGGGAATCATAAACGATCGGGGCACCCAGCATGGCTCAAGCCGCAATACGCCACCACCGGCATTGACCGCTTCCTGCACTTCTGCACGGCTTAACATTGTGCTCTCTCCGAAGTTACTGTCCGGTCGACGCCGTAGCAGCGCGTCCGGTCCTCAATGTTCCATTCCGATCCCAAAGGAATAGAGAACGTTGTCATGATCTGTGAAAAAGGCATGGCCGTCGCCGATGGCGACGCCGGACAGGCCGGTGTAAGTCGGAATCTCGTTCTTGCTCGAATACAATTCGGCGCCGGTCGCAGCGTTCAGCATCCATAAAACCGCGTGGGCAGAACGATCGCCGCCCGCGAGTGCAACCACAACTCCGTTTGCGATGCGCGGCGGCGCGGGATTCACCATGTCCGGCGAGACCCAGACAGGATCGAGCGCTAGTTGGCCGCCATTGTCTTTCAGCCGGAATGCGACGATACCTCCGTGCGAAGTCGATCCGCTGCCTTGCACCTCGCCCTCGTTCAGAGTAATGGCCGATGAGATGGATGCATAGATCCAGGTGTTACTTTCTTTGTCTTCGTACTCTGCAAATCCGTCCCAGCCGTGCTTCTCCCCCAGCTTGGCGAGCGCCGGAGTTTCAAAAAGTGGTGTTTGATGGTCGGCGCCACCCGGTGTCTCTGCGTCGAGAAGCGTGATCGTCCCATCCTTTCCCGGAGCTACTGCAAGTTCTTTTCCCTTATAGGCAAAGACTATCGGCGAGACACTCTCATAATTTCCCATCCCGCCGGCAGGCGTATACCAGTTCTCCGTCTTCATATCCTCGGCGACCGAGACCACACTGCGGGAATGCTCGCCTGAGCCGGACCCCGTAACAAAAACCGCATCACCGTCCAGTGTTATCACTGGACCGCTGATTGCGAGCGGCGGAGCTACGGTTTCAAGATTCGCGACCGAATACTCAGAAGAAGCCAAGTCGATCGACCAGAGACCATTTAACACGCCCGCACAACTATGGCCGGTTGATGTGTAAATCGCGTGATTCATGTAATTCAGGCCGAAAGCATCGACACCTCCGGCGGGGAGAAACTTCACCGGTGGGGCATAGTCGGCTCCGGTGGTGATCACCTGCTCATGCAGCATGCCGTCGGCAGCGAGCACATAAATCCCCTTGAGGCCGAAGAACCTGCCGCCGGGGGCGACTCCGAGACGGCGCTCGCTGGGCTTTAGCGGAGGCGGCTGTGGCGGAGGCGGCGTGCCCGGCGGCCGCCGACGTCGCGCGTTGAAATTGATGACCGGCGGCGGCTCCATCAAAATCCCCAGCCGCGTGGCTCTGCAGTTTGCGGCGGCCTCCGGCGCATCCGACTTGAATTCCTTCTTCCACAAGAGCACGCCAAGCTCGGAATCCACCGCATAGATCGTGTCGTCGGAGGCCCAGTACACCATGTCTTTGAACCCCTGGGCATTGATCAAGCGGCCGGCCAGAAGCGGTTCGCTGAACGACGTCGCGCCTTTCGACGGCTTCCCCAGCTGAATCATCCAGAGGAACTTTACATTGGCAGGAACGCTATCCGGCGATAGCTTCGTTTCGGATTTTTGCCAGCCGGTTTGACCCGCGTCGGCGCCCGGCATGCTCCAGTCGCCGCGATCCAATTGAGCGGCGGCCATAGTCGCGGTGAGAAGCGCGACACAGCATATCCCAAATGTTCGCATTGGACACGTTGTCATCTGACTGCGTGCTCCATTCCAGTTTGGAGAACAAACATTCATCGATTCCTCAGCTGGCGTCCTAAGTCGTCTGTTCCAGCTCGCAGTGCCGCATTTGAGCGTTGACTTAAGCGCATTTTGAAGCAACTTACTTGAGGCCGAAACAATACACGGTGCCATCAAAAGTGCCGAAGATTACCTTGTCGCCAGCAACGGAAAGTCCGGCCTGGTGCAAAAAGGACTTTACCTGATCGCCGCTCGAATAGAGCTCCTTGCCGGTGAGTGCATCGAGCGCGAACAGCCTGGCGGGCACCGACCGCTGAATGCGCTCCTCCGAGCTGTACAAGCCACCCACCTCGTCGTTCGACTGCCCGGTAAATTCCCCGGCCGCCAGCGCGAAAACCACGCCATTCTGGATCACCGGCGGCTCAGCCGTGATCATGTCACGCGAGAGCCAGGCCGGTTCGAGCTCCGGCTTTCCATGTTTTTCCTTCAGCTTGAGCGCGAGAACGCCGCCATGCGGCGTAGGCCCATAGGTGATGGGTATCTTCACCGCGGCATCGCCGCCCGTAGGTCCGAAAATCCAGCGCGTCCCCTTTTTGTCCTCCCAACTCGCCAGGCTGCCCCAGGTCCCTTCCGTTTGGAAGTTCACGTTCTTATTCGAGTAAAGTTCGGAGCGGAATGCCGGAGTAAGATGGTCTACGCCTCCGAGGGACTGACTGTCCATCAAGAAATACCGGCCTTCCTTGCCCGATCCAACCAGGAAGTCACGTCCTTCGAATGGAAATACGACCGGCGTGACGTTCATATCGAGATCGCGCCGGGTGAGCCACTCATGATTACTAGGCGTGTAATAGTCCTTGAGAGTAAGTTGATCGTTGGCGAATCGAAAAGCCTCGACGCTCGTAGCAAGCTGTCCTGTGGCCGGATCGTAAGGTCCGTCGCCCGACTCGAAATAGATGGTTCCATCCGAACCGACCGCTGCGCCCGCCACACCCCACAGCCCGGCTTGCGGCGGAGACGACTGAATCACCTTTCTGTTCTTGAGGTCGACAGCATAGAGCGCATTGGGCACACCGCCGCAGCCCTGGCCTGTGGCTGTATAGATCACGTCGCCGACCAGATTCAGACCATAGGGTTTTCCGTAGGGAAGGGGAAGGACCTGGATGGCGGGGTCGGCATCGTCGCCGCTGGAGAGATCGAGCGTATGCAGGTAGCCATCGCTGGCCAGCACATACAAGCGGCGCACCGGCGCGTCTTTGGGTGATATGACCGGCGTCGCGGTCAGCGCGTTGGTGCAGATAAAGCCGCGTCCTTCACCCGGTTCCTGCGGCTTCTCCGACTCCCACTTGAGTTTCTTCTGCCAGACGATGGCCCCGCTGTCCGCGTCGAGGGCATAGACTTCGTTCGCCGCGCTGGCGAGGATGGCCAGCGTTTTGGCGCCGCCGGACGTCTTTACGTCCGTGACAATCAGCGGCTCACGGAACGACTGCATGCCCATCGCTTTGATGCCGACATTCACCTTCCAGAGCAGTTGAAGGTTACCGGCATTGCGCGGAGTGATCTTCGTCTCACCGCGTTGCCAGGCGTCGCGCGCAGCGTCGTAGCTACCGGTGAGCCATTCCGGGCCGGACTGCGCCAACCCTGGCTGCACGACCGACGCCGCGCACAGCGCGAGGCAAACCAGCGCCGACCTGCCCGTTCTGCCGAGCACGCTCGAACATCGGTTGAAAGTCATTCTGTGCGTGGCCTTTTCGTTGAGAGTTCGAGCCATGTTGAATGCACTACGCCGGGCCGACATTCTTCAGTCGTGAACCAAGTTCTCCCGGCGGAGCTGCGAAACGCCGCGCGCCCGGTTTAGATTCCACAACGCTTTCGATTCCTTACGATGAGACCTGCAATAAGGTCTCCATTCACCAGGAAGCCCGCGGCAGAACAAGCCATGCGAACGAGGAAGTGCTCTGCCAGATTTCGTATGAGACAAAATTTACCATTGCGAACGGAATACTAGATGGGGCCGGCAACTTCTGTCAATGGAGTCGTATTGCACCCGAGTTGTTCTAGCAGGCTGCGGAAAATCTAGGCATTTCCCACGGAATCGGTGAAAGGCGCTCCTCCCGGGCTAAAAAGTCCCTTCGATTCTGCTGGCTTTACGCGGGGGTTGAAAACCCCGCCTCTCTCCGGATCGAGCCTTTCCGCAGCCTGCTAGGGAAAACAAAGCCGACCGGTTCGGGCGTAGACAAGGACCGCTCGATACGATAGAAGTGACTGGGAATCAGACCCGTCGTAAGAGTGTCCGCCTGCGATGAATGTGGGAGTCCCGGAAGCGTAGTGAGCCATCAGGACGAATTGCCCGTCAACCGGGCCATCCTCGCCGTTCGCGACTTGGAGAAAAGCTTCGACGGCGTGTGCGCTCTGCACGGCGTCTCACTGGAGCTCCGCGCGGGCGAGGTACACGCTATTGTGGGGGAAAACGGGGCGGGCAAGTCGACGCTCACAAAAATCATTACCGGCGCAATTCAAGCGGACGCGGGAAGCATCGAGGTCCGCGGCCATTCCATTGAGCGGAACGACCCCAACGTCTCGCGCGCGCTGGGCATCGCCGCCATCTACCAGCAGCCGGCGCTGTTTCCGCACCTTACGGTCGCCGAGAACATCGCGTTGCCAATGGAGATGGGCAGTTCAAGGCAGACGGTCAACTGGAAATCCCGGAATCGGCGCGCGACATCGCTTGTAGAGAGCTTCGGCGCTACGATCGATCCGCGCCGGCTGGCGGGCACACTGAGCATGGCCGACCAGCAGATTGTCGAGATTGCAAAAGCCGTCGGCGCAGACGCGAAGATCCTGCTGATGGATGAGCCTACCGCAGTGCTGACGGAGCGCGAAGTGGAACGGGTCTTCGCGCTGATCCGCCGGCTCAAGGCGGACGGCACCGGCATTTTATATATCTCGCATCGCCTCGAAGAGATTCTCGCCATCGCCGACCGCATTACGGTTCTGCGCGACGGCCATCGGGTGGCGTGCCGCAATGCCGCTGAGGTCGGCCGCAGCGAACTGATCGAGATGATGGTCGGCCGATCCATCGCCTCGGTCTATCCAAAACGCCCGGTTCCCATCGGCAATGTCGCGCTGGAAGTGCGCGGTTTAAGCAACGAACGCGAGGGTCTGCGCGATATTTCGTTCGCGGTTCGCGCAGGTGAGATCTTCGGCCTGACGGGGATGGTTGGCGCTGGGCGCACCACCCTGGCACGAACGCTCTTCGGCCTGGCGCCGGCGCCGAGCGACGTATTTCTTGCAGGCAGGCCACACCGCATCCATTCGCCCGCCGATGCTATGCGGTTCGGCATCGGCTATGTGCCGGAAGATCGGCGCCGGAATGGCGTCATTCTGGAGATGGAAGTGGCTGGGAACATCAGCTTGGCCAACCTCAAATCCGTTTCGCGGCGGGGCCTGGTGAGCGCGCGGAGCGAACGCGAACTTGCCGTGCGCTATGTCGAAAGACTGCGTATCAAAACGCCTTCGATCGCCACTGCCGCAGGCAAGCTTTCGGGCGGGAACCAGCAAAAAGTGGCGCTGGCGCGTTGGCTCGCGACCCGCCCACGCGTGCTGATTCTCGACGAGCCCACGCAAGGAGTGGATGTCGGGTCGAAGGCGGAAATCCACGAACTGATTGTCGATCTGGCAGAGCGGGGAATGGCGATTCTCCTCATCTCGTCTGAGCTGCCCGAGATTCTGGGCATGTGTGACCGCATCGGCGTCTTTAATGCGGGAAGGCTCGCAGGCATCCTGGCCAGCTCAGAGGCCACGCAGCCGCGGATCATGTCACTGGCGTTGGGACACGGATGAGGATATTCGAGGAGACCATACGCTTGGCGCGAACCTGGAGCCGCGAGATCGGCGTCGCAGCGACGATTGTGCTGCTCTATGCCGTGCTCTTCTTCGGCGGACGCACGTACTTCAGCGCGGAAAACTTCGGCGATTTGTTCCTGGCCAACCTTCCGGTTCTGATCGTCTCGCTGGGCATGTTGCTCATCATTCTCACGGGACAGATCGATATCTCCGTCGGCTCGCAATTTGCCGTGTGCAGCGTGATTGCGGGCGTGGCGGCCAAGGCGGGAATGCCCGTGGCGCTGGCGGGACTTGCGGCCTGCGCAGCCGGTGCGCTGTTCGGCGCCATCGGCGGTGGTCTGGTCGCGTTCCTTCGTATTCCGTCGATCGTGGTTACGCTGGCTATGATGATCGCGCTTCGCGACGGCCTGCGCTGGTCCACGCAGGGCGCGTGGATCGAGAATTTGCCGCCGGGCTTTCAATGGCTGAGCCTCACGCAGTCGCGATTCACCA
This sequence comes from Acidobacteriaceae bacterium, assembly GCA_030040655.1. GTDB lineage: Bacteria > Acidobacteriota > Terriglobia > Terriglobales > Acidobacteriaceae > Telmatobacter. The sequence continues at coordinate 14,557 of JASHTH010000331.1, forward strand.
CCGCGATGGCGGTGCTGGCCGTGGCTCTGGTTGCGGCCACGGCTGCGGGCCTGCGCTATTTGAAAGCGGGCAGGGCGGTGTTGGCTACGGGCTCGAGTGAGGCTGCGGCGCGCATCACCGGCATCCGCACCGACCGCGTGGTGTTTTCGGTCTTTGCGCTGACAGGCGCGCTCACTGGCCTGGCTGCCGCGCTGAATGCAATGCGCTTCCACCAGATTCCGAGCAACGCGGGACTGGGACTGGAGATGAAAGTCATTGCGGCGGTAGTCGTCGGCGGCGCCGCTATCACCGGCGGCTCGGGCACAGTCATCGGCGCCGTGCTCGGGGTGATTCTTCTCGGTTCCGTGGGCACCGCACTCACCTTCCTCGGTGTAAGCGCTTATTGGGAACAGGCGATTCAGGGAGCGATTATCCTGGCGGCGGTCGCCATCAACCTGGCGGGACGCCGCCGTGAATAGCCTCTTGAAGCTGCGCATTCCCGCTGCGGCGCGGCTTCCCGTTACCTTGCCTTTGAGCGGCAGCGAACGATGGCTCCTGGGCGCGCTGTTCGCGGAGATCGTCTTTTTCTCGGCAGCAGCGCGAGAGTTTTTTGGCTGGACGAATTTCTTCGAGGTGCTGCGCTTCAGCGTGGAGCTCGGCCTGCTCTCCGTCGCGCTCACGCCCATCCTGATTACCGGCGGCATCGATCTTTCGGTGGGTTCCACCGTGGGACTCACTGCCGTGGCCATGGGCGCGGCCTGGCGCGACTTTCATGGTTCCATTGCCGCGGCGGTTGCGCTGGCACTGCTGGTGGGCTGCGCATGCGGCGCAGTGAACGGGCTTTTTATCGGCGGGCTGCGCCTGCCGCCGCTGATCGTCACGCTCGGCACTTACACGCTCTATCGCGGAATCGCCGAAGGCATCACGCACGGTGCGGTGAGCTATACCGGCTTTCCCGCGCGGTTTCTCTTTCTTGGCCAGGGCTACTTGTGGCGAGCGATTCCCGCGCAGCTGCCAATCCTGGTTATGTTCGCGATTGGCTATTGGGTTCTGCTGCATCGATCGGTTATCGGGCGCGGCCTATATGCCATCGGGCTCAACGAGCCCGGCGCCCGCTATGCCGGCATTCCCATTCGCCGGCATCTTGTCCTGCTTTATTTGCTCTCGGGGTTCGTCTCCGGGCTTGCAGGAATCATCCTCGTCGCCCATCTCGGGCTGGCGAAGCCGGATCTCGGCACCGGCTACGAGCTCGAGGCCATTACTGCCATCGTGCTCGGTGGGACATCGGTCTTCGGCGGGCGTGGAACTCTCTTCGGATCGCTGCTGGGCCTGTTTTTCCTTACGATCCTTCAGGGCGGAATGCATCTGCTCGCTCTGCCGTCGGAGCTGACCGGAGTGCTGACCGGGTTGCTGCTGCTCGTCATCGTGAGCCTCGACCAGATTGGCGCCGCCAGCCGGCTGCGGCAATTCTTTGGCGCCCGGCCGGGCAGATTCGCCGCCACGCGCGCGGCGACGGCCGCGGCATTTGTCCTCGTTCTCCTCACGGCGGCCGGCTACGCGTTGATGAGCCATTCGCGACGGTCCGGCGGTGCGCTGGCAAGCACGGGGACGATTTCGGCGGGACGGCGCTATGTCATCGCTGTTATGCCAAAGGCCAAGGGCGATCCGTACTTCAAGAGTGCCGGCGCCGGCGCCGAAGAAGCCGCGCGCGAACTGGGCGTTGACCTGATCTGGGATGGTCCGACGAACCTCGATCCCTCGCAGCAAAACGAGATCGTGGAGAACTGGATCACCATGCGCGTGGATGCGATTGTAGCTGCGGTCGCGAATAGCGGCAGTATGTCGACTGTGCTGCGCAAGGCTCGGCAGCACGGCATTCCCGTGCTCACGTGGGATTCGGACGCGACCCCGGACGCGCGGGACTTCTTTCTGAACCAGGCCACGCCCGAAGGCATCGCGGCAACGCTCACCGATGAGGCCGAGAGGCTGATGCCTCGCGGCGGCCAGTTCGCCATCATCACGGGGCCCTTGAGCGCGGAGAATCAGAACGAGTGGATCCAGTGCGTCCGCAACGAACTGGCCCGGAGGCACTCGCGCCTTACGCTGGCCACCGTTAGACCGAGCGACGACGACCGCGACAAGGCGTTCCTGGAGACGCAGACCATTCTGAAGATGTTGCCGAATGTGAAGCTGGTGATGGACCTCTCCGCGCCGGCCGTGCCCGGCTCGGCGGAAGCGGTTGCGCAATCCGGACGCACGGATGTGGACGTGATCGGCACCTCGCTGCCTTCCATTTGCCGGCCGTATATTCACGCAGGTACGGTGCCAAGCATCGTGCTATGGAACGTCCACGACCTCGGCTATCTCACGGTTTACGCGGGCTGGCTCGATGCGCAGCATCGTATCGCGCCGGGAAGCACGTCGATCGAAGCCGGCCGGTTAGGCAGGCTCGAAGTGCGCGGCACCGAGGTCGTGCTGGGCAAGCCGATGGTGATCGATAAGACCAACATCGACCGGCTGAACTTCTGAAGCAAAACCAGAGCGGTCCGCGATGCCGCTTAGCTGCGGATTTGATTTTTGCGGAGGACACGGCGGCCAGCCACTCTGAAGTGCCTCCGCACCCAATTGAATCTTGGGTCAGTTCGCGCCGAACGCCAGAAGCACATTGCCTGGTGCCTCGCCAAAAGTGTCGTAACCGGAAAGAACATAGACGGTTCCGTCAACGACGACGGGACCGGCCACACTGATCGACCCGCCATGCGCTTGTACGTCATTGACCGTTTGGAAGTCGCGACCTGTATCGAAGTCCCACAGAACGACGCCATTCAGAGCCGAGTACGCGCGAATGTGACCATTGAGCGATCCCGAGAAGATCACTCCGGGAATGGCTGTAATGGCCGCTGTTTGCGCCGGACTGCAGGGCTTTCTCGCATCGCAGGGCGAAGGCGGCGCCGACCATATTTGCCTGCCTGTATCGAGTGACAACGCGAACAGTCCGCCGCCTTTCGAGGGATCGAGGCCAGTGCGAAGGAAGGATTCATCGGATATCGCCACGTATAGCCGCTTGGAATCCGTGGCAGGGCCCCATTCGATGCCTCCCAATACCCCGCCGGTTCCCAATTGAGCCTTCCATAGAAGCTTCCCGTTGCTGTCTGGATCAATGGCATATACCGCGCCTGACTTCTGTGCGAGGAGCAGGACACGGCGGCCGCCGCGCCGCGACAACAGAATAGGTGATGCGCCAAAGTCGAAGTCAGGACCACCAGTGTCGGGACAATTGTTCGATTCGGCCCTCACGCATGCCACGTTGAAGGTATCCCCAGCCAGGAACTGGTGAGACCACACGATTTTTCCGCTGTCGAGGGAGAGCGCCAGCACCGCGTCGCTGCGATCGGTGGCCGGGTCGGAATAATTGTCACCGGTCCCGACATACAGCATGTTCCTTTTCCGATCCAGCGTAGGCGCTGACCAAACGCCTGCTCCCGAGGGGCCGAGGCTCGGCGAGCCCCGTTTGTTGCTACGGGAAACGGAGGCGGGGTCATCGATTGTGTAGGTTTGCCAGAGAATGTTGCCCGAGGAGGCATTCAAAGCCAGAATGCTGCCGCGGAAAGTGCAACAGACATAGCCAGGGGCCGTGGCCGTTCCTTCTTCGACCGAGGAAACCGTCACGAAGAGCCTGCCGTTGAAGTACTGCGGAGTCCCTGTGATCACGGCCGAGGGATGATTGTCGACGTGTTTCAGCCACACCGGCGCTCCAGTTGCTGCATCCACGGCGTGAACGTTGGCACTGCTGTCGCCAAAGAAGACGAGCCTCCGGGCAGCGGGGGCGCCGATCGAAAGGCCGCTCCGCAGATCGGACGGCAATTCGGTAGACCAATAGGTACAACCCGTTGCGGCGTCGACCGAATACAGCATCGTTCCTCCGCCGAAAACGACATGCCCGCTGTCGACCACCGGTTGCGCTCGCATGGCGGTAAGGTCCGGCACGCCGAACGCCCATTTCAATCGCAGGCGCGAAACCATCTCGGGCGTCAGTCCCGCCGCGCGAGCAGACTGGAAGCGCAGGTTCTCCAGCCCGCCGCCCCAACTTGTCCAGGATGGCGTTTGCGAGCCGGCGATGGACGTGCGGACCGTGCAGGGATTCGTGATCTTCAACGGATCGATCGACTCTGCAGTTTTTCGCCCCAGCAGCAGCGCAACCGCGCTCCGCTCTTGGGGGGATAGCTCAGCTGCCTGTTGCTTCATGATCCCCGTGTTCAAAACCTGAAGAATGTATGCGCTGGTCCGCTGCTGAAGAACGGAGCGTGAAGGGATGCGGGGGCCCTCGTGGTCGTGGCACGTGGCGCAGTGCCCGGCATACACGGCATCCCCAGTATTCGGGTGATCCGCGCCGAATTTCGTCTGCGATTGGGCAGCGATGGAAACGGCGATGAAACACACCGCGCTCGCGATGCAGAATACAGTTTTCGGCATCTTCTTATCGACCTCTGGGAGAATCGGAATAACTATTACACACACAGCCATTGATCGGATACAGGGAGCAATTTCGGCTCTGCGATAGAATTCGGGCGTCTCGAATCCGACTCAGAGCGAGGGTTCGATGGGACCTCTCGAAAAGCATCAAGGATTGCCGATCAGGTTCCGAATGCGATAAAGCTGGCATTGCGGTGGCTTCATGAATGTGGGTTCATGACTGTGGCTTCACGATGAGCGACGTCATTTCCGCTTAGAGCCTTCCTTCGTGTGCGACGATCGTTACACGATGCCTGAAACGGAAATCCAATCCCAGTCGCAGCACGGTCTGCGGCGTCAGCTGAGTCTCCGCGATCTTGTGCTGGCGCAGGTATTGTGCGTGGTGGGAAGTTCCTGGGTGGGGGTGGCAGCAGGGCTCGGCCGCGCGCAGATGCTCTTTTGGCTCGGCGCCATGCTCGCGTTTTATCTGCCCATGGCGTTGTCGGTCATCGGTCTCAATCGTGAACTGCCTCTCGAAGGCGGGCTGTATGTGTGGGCGCATCGCGCATTCGGCGACCTGGGTGGCTTTCTCACCGCATGGAACATCCTGATCTATGCCATCGCTGTAACGGCGGCGATTCTCTACGCCGTGCCCACTGAGATTTCATATCTTATCGGACCGTCAGCGTCGTGGCTGCCGGAGAATCGTCTGGTCTCGCTCGCAATCGTGACCGCGACCGTTGCTGGCGTGACGCTGGCGGCGATGCTCGGGCTGGATGTGGGCAAATGGGTGCAGAATATCGGCGGAGTGGCGATCCTGGTCGTTTTCGTAGTGCTCATCCTAATGCCGCTTTGGGGCCTGGCGCGTCATCAAACCATGCTTTGGTCGCCACTATCGTTTGCGGCTCCCCCGCGCGATCTGCGCACCATGTCGCTCTTCGGCCAGATCATGTTCGGTGGACTGTGCGGCCTGGAGTACGTGGCCATTCTCGCCGGGGAAAGCAGGCGGCCGGCGCGAACCATCGGCCAATCGGTGTGGATTGCCTCCCCCATTATCTGCGCCATGTTCATCCTGGGCACCAGCACGGTGGTGGCGTACGTGCCGCAGAACTCAATCGACTTCATCGCGCCCATTCCGCAAACTATGCGCGCCGCGCTCGGCCAGACCGGCTTGGGCAATCTGATCGCGATGACCGCGATCTTCCTGGTCGAGGTGCGACTGCTAGGTGCGGCGAGCATGCTCTTCACCGGCGCAACGCGCCTGCCGATGGCAGCGGGCTGGGATGAGCTGGTGCCGCGCTGGTTCGCGCGCCTCCATCCGAGATGGCGCACGCCGGTGAACTCCATCGCGTGCATGAGCCTGTTGATCCTCCTGCTGCTAGTGCTGGCCAGCGTTGGTGTACATGCACAGGAGGCGTATCAACTACTATCGAATGCCAGTACCACGCACTATGAGATTGCCTATCTGGTCATGTTCGCCGTGCCTCTGATGGGACGAGCGGCGCTGCGCAGGCAACTTCCAATGTGGCTCAAGATCGCGTCGGTTGCCGGCGGGATTTCGACGCTCTTCAGCCTCCTCATCTCGGCTTATCCGTTTGTCACCGTGGTAGACGCGCGCGCCTACGCGATCAAAATCGTGGGCACGGTGCTGGTGAGCAATTGCATCGCGCTGGGGTTCTATTGGGTACGGACAAGATTCCCGAGGCGCAGGCAGATTGAGAATGCGAGTAGATCGAGCGAAGAGTGAGAATCTGAGTGGCAGATGGCGTTAATTCAGTAAATATTTTAGCTGCTCGCAGGACCACTGGTTCCCGCCGTCGCAAGCCTGGCGAAGAAGGCCTGCGCCTTTGGCGATGTCCCGCGAAACCCCGTAACCCTTTGCGTAGCAGCATCCCAATTGGCCGCATGCCTCCATATCTCCGCCATCGCAGGCCCTCTGAAAGAGCGAAACTGCTCGCGGGTAGTCCTGGGCGACGCCCTGACCATTAGCGTAGGTCGCTCCGAGCTCGCGGCACCCGTCCATAATCCCGCCGTCGCAGGCCTGCTCGGCTGCGGGCTTTTCGCATCGGCGCCTTGCGGCAGACCGTATGCCCTGTAAATCGCGAAGGCGGACAATCCGGTACCAAGCACCGCGAAGACAACGACGAGGACCGCAACGATTCGAAATCGTTCGATCCGTGCGGCTATCTTTTTCATCACGATTTCGTATTGTTGCATCTGCGTCAGGCCGCTGGTGTCCACATGAATCACCTCGGCAAGCGTCTTCTCGATGAGCTCCGGCCTCCTTGCCGGCGGAGCGGTCTCAATCCTTAGCCGAGTTTCCTGGTCGCGGTTTTTCAGATACGACGCCAACGCGGCGACGATGAACGCGCAGAGGGAGAAGCCCCCGAGACGTAACCGATGGCTCCCCAAATCGACCCTGGCACGGGGTTAACCCCCATTTTGTAGGTTGCCGAACTATATTACGGTGCCCCGTCCGAATGGTCGCGTGGTCATATTGTCTTTGTGCTGCCCCACTCAGATGATCGCCCAACCATCGACTCGAATCCGGCAACTGAATGCTTAGGAAGACGGCAAGCTCGCCACTCAGGAGACAGAGGCGTGCGCGGCCAACAGATAGTGGAAGCGCGCTCACTTTGGCAATGGAAAATCGTAGAGATTCTCCATTTAACTCCTCCACGGAGGCAGCAGGCGTTTTTGCACCTTGCCGAGGGCGGTGCGGGGAAGGCTCTCAACAGCAATGAATCCGCGGGGAATCTTGAAGGACGCAAAGTTCCTCCGGCAGCGGGCTTCCATGTCTCCGGGGTCGAATGGCTTCCGCGCCACGATGTAGGCCACAGGCACTTCGCCTCGGACAGAATCGGGTCGACCAGCTACTGCCACTTCGGCCACCTCCTCCTGCTCCATGAGGAAATCTTCAATCTCGCGAGGATAGATGTTGAAACCGCCGGAGATGATCAGGTCGCTCTTGCGGCCAAGCAATGTGTAGTACCCGTCGCCGGAGACTTCTCCCATGTCGCCGGTACGAAACCAACCGTTGTCGAATGCCTCTGCGCTGGCGTCAGGGCGGCGCCAGTAGCCGGCAAATACATTGGAACCGCGCAACTGGACTTCGCCCTCGACCAGGCGCACGGAAATGCCTGGCAGAGGCATGCCGACAGTGCCCGGGCGGCGTTCCCCACGATAAGGATTGGAGATGTTCATGAGTGTTTCCGTCATGCCGTAGCGCTCGAGAATGGTGTGGCCGAAGCGCTCAAGGAATTCGTCCAGTACCTTCGCGGGAAGCGGGGCCGAACCGGATACGAAAAGACGCATGAAGGACCCGATCTCACGTGCTTGTTCGAGAGGAAGGCCGAGGAGGCGAACGTAGATCGTAGGAACGCCGAAGAAGAGCGTCGGCCGGAACTCGAGGAACTCGGCGGCGGCTTTGTGGTGCTCGAAGCGCTCAAGCAGCCGAACGCGGCATCCGCTCGCCAGCCAGCAGTGGATCCCATTTGCCAGGCCGTGGACATGAAAGAGCGGCAGAGCGAGCAGGAAGCGATCATCCGCAGTGATCTCCCAACACGATGTCAAGTTGAGAGCGTTGGTGAAAAAGTTGTTGTGCGTGAGTATGGCCCCCTTTGACGTACCGGTGGTTCCCGAGGTGTAGACGAGTGCCGCGGGTGAGTCTCCATCGAGGCTGGCCTGCACGGGCGCAGCAGATTCGGGGAGGTGTATCTCATCCAGGCGCCACACCGGGACACTGGCCGGTACGGCTTCGCGCGCCACAAGAGCCTTCGGCTCGGAGTCGGTGAGGATGAGCTGGATTTCTCGTTCACGGTAGAGGATATTGACCGGCACAAAGATCACGCCCATGCGGATACAGGCCAGATAGAGATCGATGAATTCAACGCAATTCGAAAGATAAACGCAGAGTCGATCGCCGCGCACAAGGCCGCGTGCGGTCAGCAATGCGGCGGTGCGGTCGGCGCGGCTGTCGATCTGCGCGAAACTGAATGCCTGGTACCCAAACTCGAGAGCTATCTGATTGGCCCGGCCCTGAATCGTACGACCGAACAGATGATTGAGATTCATACGGGATGGCGCGACTCCTCTTGGAGGAATGGTACCGACAGGGCGGCGAGAAGCGCGAAGGCGGCCTAGGCGTCTACTAGCCATTTGTTTTTCCAAAAAAGAGCACGATCGCACACACTCGCGGTCTTTGGAGGTGCCGGGTAGTGGTGCAGTTTGAATCCTCTCACCTTACTATCGCAATTGAGCCCTTGGAAACCTGCTTCACTGAAAGCCATGCCGCCGCAATCAAGCACAATGTAATCAGGGTTGAGAAGACGAGGGGTGTGGTGAAGGCGTATCTCCAGCTCAAAGCTGTGACTGCGACAAAGCAAATGGCGAGCGCCCACGCAATGCTTCGCACGTGTGCCAAAGTCTCTGCAGGAAGTCCGCCCAGTAGCCACGCTAATACCGCCGCGAACAGAAGAAAAACGGAGAAAAAGAGCCCGAACGCGCTGAAGAAGTCCCAATAAGTCCGCGTAAACCCTTGCGCGTCAAAGTGGACGGAGCGCATTAACCCAAGAACCGCGTCCGCTCCCCATTCCGGGTTATTCTGGCGAAACCCAAACGTATGTCCGGCGGCAAAAAGCAGTAGAAGAGCAGAGGCGATTCGATAAAACAGAGATGCTTTCATTCTTGTCTCCGAAGATCACGGCAGCGGGCACCACTATCCTGCCGCGTAGGTTGAAGCTCTGTCCCTACCGTCAACAGAACAATCCGCGCTGAGGTTTTAAAGCGACTCACTCGTTCCTGAGTGCAATCGCTGGATCGACCCTTGCGGAACGATTCGCTGGAATAGCGGCTGCCAAAACTGCCACGAACCCGAGACTGAAGACAGTCAACAGCAGAGATCCGGAAATGCCAGTGTTCATCGCGGCGAACGAATGTGTCAAAACCCGCCGCGCAGCAAGCGTGAGCACAAGACCTGCCACGATGCCAGCGCCAATCATCGTTAAGGATTGGCGCAAGATCATCGACACCACCTGCCAGCGCTGTGCGCCGAGAGCCATCCGTATCCCTACTTCAATGGTGCGCTGGGATACCGTAAAGCTAAGCAGACCATAAATTCCAATCGACGCAAGAACAAGGGCCACGCCGCCAAACAGAGTCAGCAGCCACACCAATAGCCGCCTCGCGGCAAGCGAGTCGCTGACAAGGCTCTCCAATGTATGGATGTCGTAGACCGCCTCGAATCCATCCGATTCCTGCACCGCATTGTCTAGGGCAGCACGCATCGAATCCGGGGAAATCGTCGTCCGCACCACAAAAGCTGCCTCGTTCGCCGCGCTCTGCGCCATCGATTGATAAACGACCCCACTGTTGTCGTCCGATTCCAGAGAATCGCGGCGAACATGCCCCACTACTCCGACGACTTCCACCCAGGGAGCATTCGGATCGTCGCGAATATGCTGTCCGACGGGGTTCTGGCCTGGCCAATAAACTCGCGCCAGCACATCGTCGATGACGGCTACTTTTGGGTGGCCGCTGCGATCGTCATCGTTGAACCATCTCCCGCGCAGCAGCGGAATCTGCATCGCCGCCAAATAGCCCGGTGTGGCCGACCATAGGTCGCCATGCGGCCCTGGATCGTTGGGCCGCTTTGGCCGATCCTGGATCTCAAAGCTCTCCGACGGGTTCTGCCCACTGCCGAATGGAAGCGGGAAGACGGCCGCGGCAGCAACCACGCCGGGTTCCCGACTCAGGCGCGCCGTCACGGTCTGAAGAAAGTTGGCCACCTTTACCGGCTGATTGCGATAATTGCTCGCGTTCAAAGTTACGTTGCCGCTCAGAACTCCCCTGCTCTTGAATCCCGGATCGATGCGCTCGAGATGTCTGAGGCTGGAGAGAAACAGTCCGGCGCCGGCAACCAGCAAGAATGCTAAGGCAATCTCGATTGACACCAGCACCCCCCTGAAGCGTTGCCGCGCAGGGCCTGCAGTAGCGCCCTTGCTTTGCTCGGCCAGGCGCAGCGCCTTATACGATCGCGCAACTTGAAGGACCGGCGCAATCGCTGATAGCAGACAAGTGACCAAGCCGAATCCCGCAGCTGCAAACACCAGGCCGAGGTTATTCTCGACTGCGAATCCGGTTGCCAGGTCGTGTGGGATCGCCAGCATCAAGAGCTTCCCCATGGCCGGCCCTGAAGCAATCGCGATGAGAGTCGCCATTCCGGCCAGCATCGCGGTTTCCGTAACAAACTGCTGGGTGATCTGCCCCAAGGATGCGCCGAGCGCAGCGCGAATCGCCAACTCTTTCATCCGCGTCGAGGCCTTGGCCAGCATCAATCCAGAGATGTTCGCGCACGCAATCAGCAGAATGATCGCTACTACCGCGGACAGAACGAAAAGCGGCTTGCGCAGGTCTCCTGCGGCATTCTCGGTCAAGGGTTGTCCAAACATACCCCAACCCGAGCTCAGGGCGAAGCTGCCCGTCCCCTCGCGGCGAATCTCTTCTAGCCGCTTCTGATCGAGCGCGGCATTGAGCTGGACGACAGTCGCGCCCGGTCTGAGGCGTGCCACGGCGGCATCGTAGTCCTCGTTGAAACGGTTGCCGGCAGCGTACACAGACGGCGCCAACCCCAGCGGAATCCACAACTGTTCGTTTCGCGGCCAATCGAAATCGCTCCGCATCACCCCGACAACGCGGTATGACTTTCCCTCCAGAAGCAGCGGTTGGCCTATCGCATCTTGCCGACCGCCGAAGAGCTCCTGCCAGGTCGAATAGCTGAGAACCACCTCCAGGTTCGAGCCCTTCTGGTCTTCCTCTGGAAGGAAAGTGCGGCCAACGATCGGCTGGGCGCCGAATACCTGAAACCATCTCCAGGTAATTAGTCCCACTCGCATGTGCCGTGTTCGGCCTGCAAAGGTCGCATTGAAGCTGCCCGTCTGAACCATCGCGGCCGACTCGACGATGGTGTTCAGAGATTCCGCATCAGCAAGGTCCGGCGCGGAGACCCCAGCGTTCGGTATATTGAGATGGCCATAGCGAGCGTAGATTGAAACGACGCGCCCCGGGTCATCCACGCCCGCCGGGTGCAGAAGGACCGCCTGAACAACGCTGAAGATTGCCGTGTTCGCGCCCACTCCCAGAGCCAGAGTGAGGATTGTAACCATTGCAAAGGCCGGCGTCCGCGACAGTTGCCGCGCGCCGAAGCGTAGATTCCGGACCAGACCCTGCATGCGATCCTCCTGCCGATTGGTGCCGGATTGACGGCACGTCCTTCGCCAAACGAGACTTCCGAATTCGTTGGCATTTCAACGCAAAGTGTCCGTCTGAACCGGGAATTTGATGTTCATTTTCATAACATCCCGTCCGGATTCGGACAGAGAACGACTTTCGAGGATTCCCCCGCCGGCTTTCGTTTCCCTTGCGAAACTATGCGCATGGCAATAAGCAGAAGGTCATGACCCTATCGGCTCATGAGTTTTTGCGCCGATTCCTTCTCCATGTCCAATCCGTGGAACTCGTATGCATCCGGCACCTCGGCCTGTTCGCGAACCGCAACCTTGGCGCAGCACTGGAACGCTGCCGCACACTGCTCGTCACTTCATCAGCAGACGAAAATGCTCCCGAAGCACTTTCACCGTTTGGTCGAATGGATCGACCGAACCGTAGGACCGGGAGAGCATCACGCCACCCTCCATCGTGGCGAGCACATAGGTTGCCAGAGCCTCGATATCGATACCTGCCGGGAGGGGCGCAGCCTGGAGGCAATCGCGGACGGCGTCGATCCAACCGCGAAAATTCTCGGCGATGAGCTTGTGCGCCGGACGATTTTCCGGATCGATTTCGAGCGCCAGACGCCCCAGCGGGCATCCGTATTTCGCATCCGTCATCAGAATGCGTTCGCGATAGCCCTCAAGGATGGCGAAGATGCGCTCGATGGGCTCGGATGTGGCCGCGTGTGCGGGTTCGACGATCATGGGATAGAGCGCGACCCGATAGCTCTGAAGCACCTCACGCAGCAGCGCTTCCTTACTGTCGAAGAAGTGGTAAAAACTGCCGGAGTTGACCTTTGCGTGGGCCAACAAGTCAGCCATGGAAGTACCGGCAAAACCCCGCTCCCAAAAGAGATAACGCGCCGATTCAACGAGCCGCTGCCGCGTCGCGGGCCCCGCGGACCGGACGAGGGTGGGTTTCTTGACCGTGGATGCGGGAACGACATTCGCCATAGAAAGTCCTGAAAATCTTGGAGAAGCTCTTGACAACTCAGGTTATATTGATTTTACTTGAACGATCAACCAAGGGGTCTCGTTTCATGAAAACACCCTTTCTCGCGGTACTCTTTGCGGCTGCCAGTGTTTCCGCTCAACCTACCGGTCCGGTCGCCGCCGGTGCGGCGCAGCCGGACGATTCAGCAAAGATATTGCGGATCGAGTTGTCGATTCCTGCCCCGGTCCACGATGTGTGGGAGGCCTTCACGACAAAGCAGGGTTTGAGCAGCTGGCTGGCGCCCGATGTGTCGGTTGAGTTGAAACCCGGTGGGAACTGGCTGGTGAAGTTTCCCGGAAGCACGGGAGGAGGTACCATCGTGAGCTTTATGCCGGAGAAGGAGATCGTAATCAACGCGCTCGCGCCGGATCGCTTCCCGCAGGTGCGCGCCGCACGAACGCGTGCTGTATTTACCTTCACGGCGAAGGGGAATAACACGCTTGTAAGCCTGACCCAAACGGGCTGGCAAAGCGGCGCGGAGTGGGATGCGGCCTATGAGTACCTGGCGGCCGGAAATGCAGAGTTGCTCGCAATGCTGCACCATCGCTTTGTAGCCGGGCCGACGGACTGGCAAAAGGCGATGGCTGAGGCCGCAGACAAATCTGCGAAATAACCGGCGCAAGATGAGCAGGAGGAAAGAAACGATGAGCAGCCATTTGAATTATTGGGCGGTGCTGGCCGCGGCCGTATCGTCCTTCGTGCTGGGTGGGATATGGTACAGAATCTTCTCTGCGCAATGGAAGAAGGCTAACGGCTTTGAGGTTGAGCCGCCGGCCGGGAATCCTGCAAAGATCTTTGGGGTCGGCTTCCTGTTCAGCCTAATCATGGCATTCAATCTGGCGAAGTTCCTTGACAGTCCGACGACGACCGCAGCGTGGGGTGCCACGGCCGGCTTCCTGGCCGGATTTGGGTGGTGCTTTATGGGAATCGGCATCATCTGCTTGTTTGAGCGCAAGTCCTGGAGTTACATACTGATCAATGGAGGCTTTCTGACGGTGGCGCTCACGCTGATGGGCTTGATCCTGGGCGCCTGGCGCTGAAATGGCTTGCGTCCGGGCGGGCCCTTCGGCAGATTGGTCGAACCGCTGCGCTAATAGACACGTTGCCCTTTCAGATTCCCAACACGTTCGACCGCAAGTTGACCTGACGGGGAGAGAAACCACTATAGCATTCACAGCCCGCCCGCGAAGCAAATGATTGGATTCGAATTGGCAGGCGGCGCCCTCTAAGCAAACTGGTGGATCTCGGCGAGCGCATAATCGGAGCGCACAATCGCCAATGCACTCACGAGCGCCGAATGCGGAGTTCCGGGCGAATGACGGCCATTCCGGAACATTCGGGGACCGGGAATCCGGCTCCGGGCTGTCGGGGCAGGCGAAACTAATTGGTATGGTCCGCCGCCTCTTCGAGGTATGCGGCTATAAGTGGTGCAACAGCAGGCGGACCACCTCGTCTGATGGAAATTCATGGTATTGGACCGCTTACGGCGATGGCGGTGGTAGCCTCCGTCGGCAGCGGCTCCAGGTTCCGGAAAGCGCGCTCGTTCCGAATTCGTTGGCATTTCAACGCAAGGTGTCGGTCGGAACCGGGAATATGACGTTCATTTTCATAACATCCCGTCCGGATTCGGACAGAGGTGGACTCTTCGAGGTTTTCCGCCGAGGATGTCCAGAACAAGGCTTTCGACTTTCAGGTGTCGCACGATTCGAAACCGGCTCGCACCCAGGACAGCCGGGGTGGCCATCTCTAGAGTGGGGCCTCATTGATGTGAGCCGCTCAAGGCGGCTTTTGCGGGTTGCTAGCACGGGGTCCCGGTTGAGTTGTGCCACCTTAAGACGACCGGTCAGTTCGAGATTTGCATCAAGTCGTTGCGCTTGTCCTCTGCTACCTCGTTTTCGGATGTAGTCCCGGATCGCCTTCTCATCGCGGCCCTCCATGGGCACGAAATATCTTCATCCAGAAATCCCGCCCGGCGTCGTTCTGCTTACCCTTCGCGTAGACCCGCACCGGGTGGATCGCGCTCTTGCCATTGATAAACTCACCCGAGCGGAAGGCGAAAGGCGTCTTTTCCCGCCGCGCTTCGCCTCCACCCGTCACTTACGATCGTCAACCCATCCCAAAAGCCTCGTAAATCCGTGAGACAGCCGTTAGACTCAGTCTTCAGTTCGTTGGACTCAAGATCGACGATGAAACAAAGCAGGTCGCACAATAGAGTGCTCTTTCGCCAACTCGCTCCCGTGTTCCTTTCTTGCGCATTCGCTTTCGCGCAGGACACGGCCATGTTTCGAGGCGATCTTGGTCACTCGGGTATCTATGAGGGAGCGGGAGTGCCCAAACTCAACGGAGTCAAGTGGACCTTCCACACTCACGGCGAAGTCATCTCATCACCCGCCATCGTCGACGGCGTCGTCTATATTGGCAGCAACGACGGCAATCTTTACGCTATAGACCAGCAAACCGGCTCCCAGAAATGGAGCTTCTCCACCGAAGCCCGCATCACCTCATCGCCCGCCGTCGCCAATGGCCTAGTCTATTTCAGCAGCTACGATGGAAACTTCTACGCAGTTGAAACTACATCAGGAAGGCTGCGATGGAAGTTTCGCAACGCGGGCGAGCGCCGCTACGCCGCAACGCATCTGCACGGCTCCCTTCCTGCGGGCGAAACAATGCCCGACCCTTTCGACATCTATCTCTCCTCGCCCGCGGTCTGGAATGGCGCCATCTACTTCGGCAGTGGCGACGGCAATATTTATTCGCTCGATGCCGCTGCCGGTTCGCTCAGGTGGAAGTTCCGGACCGGCGATGTTGTGCACGCCTCGCCCGCCATTGTCGATGGCAAGCTCTACATCGGCAGTTGGGATAGCTATTTCTACGCGCTCGATGCTGGCACTGGAAAAGAGCTTTGGCGATTCAAAACCGGGGAAGACGCCGACATCCATAATCAGGTCGGCATCCAGTCTTCCGCCACAGTGGCAAACGGTCTGGTCTATTTCGGCTGCCGCGATTCGAATTTCTACGCTCTGGATGCGACGACGGGTACAGAACGATGGTTCTTTAACAACAAGGGCTCGTGGGTCATTACCTCACCCGTGGTGCAGGCGGGCAAGGTCTACTTTGCGACATCGGACTCGGCGATCCTCCGCATACTCGACGCCCAGACCGGCGTACCCACTGGCTCAATCCAGTTCCACTGGCCTTTCTTTGCATCGCCCTCAATTGCAGGCAATACGCTCTATCTCGGCGGCCAAGATGGAAAACTCGTTGCGATCGATCTCGCTTCGGACAAACCCATATGGGTCTTTCAGTCGGAGGGCTCCCGCCACAGTCTGGCCGCAATCTCTAAGCCCGACGGTAGTCCCAACTACGAAGCCGCCTTCACTTCCAACTTCTACGATGACTTGCTGGTCGGTGTCAGCAAAGTCCACGCCGTAGGCATGATCCTGTCGTCGCCCGTGGTCTCGGGCAATGTTGTCTACATAGGAAGCTCCGACGGCAGCCTCTACGCCCTTGAATAGGCGAAACTCTCTGCGGGCTTTTGTCTTGGAATTCGCAGGCCGCCTCATGCTCGGCATCATCCTGTGGCTCGCCAAAATAACGATTCTGCCGTCGAATCAGGCAAATGCGTTGTTTTACGCATCCGGTCAGTCGGCGTGTCAAACTGGCCGTATGATACGCCTGCTGGGACTCATGGTTGCTCTAATCGCGCAATTCCACCGGTCTCGACGCGACCTGCTTTTGGAAAACTTGGCGCTGCGGCAGCAACTCGCCGTTTTGAAACGGCGGCATCCGCAACCGCGATTCGTAGCTTCTGATCGATTGTTCTGGGTGGTTTTGTGTCGACTCTGGCGAGGATGGAAGGACGTACTGATTCTCGTCCAGCCGGAAACAGTTGTCCGATGGCACCGGGCGGGATTCAAAGCGTACTGGGCCTGGCTCTCGCGCCGTCGAGCTCGGGCGGGAAGGAAGCGAGTCAGCAAAGAACTGCGCGAACTCATTTTCCGCATGGTGGTTGAGAACCCGACCTGGGGCGCGCCGCGCATCCATGGAGAACTGAAGATGCTTGGCTTCGATGTTGCCGAGAGAACCGTACTGCGCTGGATGCGCAAGGCCCCTCGAAGTCCCGAGCCGGCAAAGCAGTGGATGGCGTTTCTGACCAATCACCGCGAAGCCATCGCAGCGATGGATTTCTTCACCGTGCCCACGATCACTTTCAGCGTTCTCTATTGTTTCTTCGTCATTGCGCATGCCCGGCGACGTATTCTCCACTGTAATGTGACGAGGCATCCGAACAGCCCTTGGGTGGTTCAGCAGTTGCGCGAGGCCTTCCCCTTCGACCTGGCTCCGAAGTACCTGATCTTTGATCGTGCTGCAAACTTCAATCGGGAAGTCGTCGATACCGTGAGCAGCTTCGGCATTCAGCCCAAGCGTACCAGCTTTCGAAGCCCGTGGCAGAACGGCGTCGCTGAGCGCTGGATCGGCAACTTCCGCAGGGATCTGCTCGACCATGTGATCGTTCTCAACGAACGGCATCTAAAACGCCTAACAAACGAGTACATCCGTTACTACCATAACGATCGAACCCATCTGGCGCTGGCGAAGGGAACACCGGCGGGTCGCAAAGCAGCGAGCAAATCTGGCGTCGAGGTCGGGGCGAGGATTATAGCGATGCCAAAGCTCGGCGGTCTGCATCATCGCTACGAATGGGCCGCCTGAGTCACTGCTTTGAAGATCTCTCTTCAGCGTTGAGGATGAACTGCGGGAGAGGTATGCCCGCTGTTCTTTCCTTCGCCCAGTGCGGTGTGCCTTGATGAGTTCCCACCGTCTAATGGTCTACGTCAACCCAGCCGAAAATCTTCTGCGAGACTGTCCGCGTGTCAGACACGCAGGTCCATTTTGCACCCGGATGGAATTTTGGCGGAGGACAGGACGACTTGTCACGCGAGACGGCCAGCAAACTCTCTTCGAGCCGATTGGCCTGGGACTGCACGCTGTCCACCAAAACGCACCAGACCTCACGCCCGTCCAAGCGGCGCCGCTCAAAGACGTGGCGTGGCGGAGGATTATTGCGGCCATCTCCCGGATAGGTAGGCGGAAAGATCTTGTCCCCCTTGCCTCCCACAGGCTGAAGACGTTGGCGGCGGCGAATAGCAGCGTGCTTGGAAACATACTCAGAGAGCGTGGCAGCGTCCATGATCCCCTTCCATTTTGCTCTTTACAGAATTTGGCGTTGACCCGACTGCTATCTCGCCTCGATTCGGTGTCTGAAATCATAAAGCAAATCTCTCTGCTGTTTGGCCCTCGTAAGCCATCGACGACCACCAGGTGCGCGCCCGGCGTGAAGCGGAGTCAGACCGGGATTTGGAGCAACTTCTTCTCCCATCTGGTCTCGCGTTGCCGTCCGTCCAAGGAACTCGGTCGATGGGACCTCGGCACACTAATTAAAACGAAATCTGAGCAGGAATTCCGTTCGTTCCGTCAGCGGAACGGCGATACACGTCGCAGAGCGCACCATCTGGTGGGAGGGCTGCGGTGTTGGCTTTCGGCAACAAGCTCGACTGGGACTTCGGCCAGACTTGGCGGAAGGAAACGCAGCGAGAATAACTCGATACGAAGCGCGTGTGGCGATCACAGCTACAATTTCGACTACAGCCCAAATACATGGCTGGCTCAAATTTGCTGTAAACTATTGAAAATAAATGGTCGGGGAGAGAGGATTTGAACCTCCGACCCCCTGGTCCCGAACCAGGTGCTCTACCAGGCTGAGCCACTCCCCGAATCTGGATTGTCGAAGCGCATCACTTGAGGCCGGCCTGGCGGCAATGGCCATATCCTGGCGCTTGATTCAGTTTAGCAGAGAATGCCGTGCGTGATTCGAACCGATAGTGGGTCAGTTTGGATTTGCACAGAGACGGGAAGAGGGTCAACTGTAAATGTAAGGCCGTTTGATGGCATTTTCGAAGAATTGCGCAACTCTCTCCATGAGTTCCTCGCTTACCGTCGAAGGATGCAAA